>JAMHVA010000062.1:0-5188 GCA_035904625.1 Alphaproteobacteria bacterium
GCATCACCAAACAACGAATGTCTTTATATTATTGAAGCTGCAGGCCATACGCCGTATAAGCGCCGATATCCTTGCCGGTGCGCCAGTCACGCACCATGAACATGCCATTCAGGCGCGATGTGGTAATACCGAATTCCTGATCCACTGTCTCCATCACGCGACGTTTGTCATGACCGCCCAGCATGTAGAACGCAGGGCCAACTTCCAGTACCGGGATTTCATCATCAATATATTGTTTATGAAGAACATCCGCCGTGTAGAACCCGTCGATGACCTTCATACGGCTGCCACCGCGTTGTGCGGCCCAGTCCTCGGGTGACCATTCCACACGGTCCCACTGGCTGTTGTGCGGGTGGGTGGGGTGTTCCAGATGGGGATTGAAATCCAGCTTGTCCCAATGACTGGGCCACCATGACCATACAATCGGCTTGGACCCGGAACCCGAACCCCTCCCATCGGCATGGGCTGCGGGCGCGGACAATGTCATCACGGCACAAACAGCGCTCATAAGGCACAAACGGAGGGTTTTTTGCATGGTCTTATCCCGGTTAAGTATCTGATTCAGAGGTAATTCCTGAAAAACTTCAGGTTCTTTTAATCTAGGCATGATATCCTGAAAATATGATAAACGCCATCGGGATTGCATTGTCGGGTCTGCAGGCGGCCAGCCGCAAGGTGGAAGCCAGCGCCTCGAATATTGCGAATATGCAAACCGCCGACTACGAACCGCTGACCACGCAACAGACGGCGCAGGCCGATGGTTCCGGCGGCGGCCAGGGTGTCAACAGCACGTTTGTTGCCAAAAATCCGCCCTTCACCCCGTCCTATGATCCGGATTCGCCGTTTGCAGATGGCGAGGGTTACGTGAACGCCCCAAATGTCGATCTGGCCGAAGAAGCCGTCAACATGACACTCGCCAGCACCGCCTATAAGGCCAGCGTGTCTGTCATTAAAACCGTTGAAGATATGACCGAAGAGTTGCTGAACGCCTTCGACAAGAAAGCCTGATCCGTCTGATATCTCTCTAGGACCGCAGCACAGCGGGTAATGTTTCCGCAATTTTATCAGCCTGAAAGCGTATTTCCCGCACAGCACTGCTTTCAATCATATAGCCTTGCCACAGCGGGCCGATACCATAGAGCAGCACATCAGCATTCAGGCGGCATGTATCATCCACCGGCACCGGAAATCCATCCTCCAGCCCGATCAGCCCCTCACGCACAAGTGCGGGCAACAGCCCCCCGCCTTGCGGGTCAATACGGTAATCATAGCCCATGCAATTCATGACGATCTGCGCCTCGAAAACCCCGGCAGACGTACGGCAGACCAATGAACTTCCCATCGCTTCGACGCTGCTCACCGCCGCTTCCCGGCGCATCAGGATCTGACTCTGCTCAAGGCGAAAAACCAGTTCATGCATCTCCGCCGGGATGCGGTGACGGCAGACATTCCACATATGCATATAACGCCGCGCACGTTTGCGCTCTGCCGCGGTAAAACCCCGCCATATCAGGTTTGAATAAGGCCGCATGCCATCCAGCACGTCGCGCCAGTCGGCACGATTCGCATGCGCCCTGACACGGCGCAGGAAATCAGGAATCGAGCGCACCGCGCGAATATCGTCCTCCGCCCACGGGAACGGCGTACCCTGCATGGCATGGGGATGGGGAATACGCGCATGCGGCGACAATACCGTTACATCCCCGTCATACGATTCGCGCTGAAGTGTGACCAACGCGTCGATCATGCTCAAACCGCTGCCCAGAATGACGATATGTCCGGCGCGCTGGATATCCGGCCAGCGTTCGGACTTATAAGGGCTGGCCCACCAGCCTTTATGATCAGCGACCCCTGTCCCCAGTTGCGGTTGGCGCGGGCGGCTGTTGCCGTTGGCGACGATCACGGCGTCATAGATTTTCGTATCATCGGCGGCATGAACGGCCAGCTTGTTCTGTGCGCGTGTAACATCCTTCACCTTCTCGTGCACGATAAAGACACGGTGACTTCTGGCCTGCGCCTCCCGGATTGCCTTGGCAAAAACATCGTCCAGATAACGGCCATAGAGCGCCCGCGGCATGAAGGCGGCAGGGTCGGCATCACGGGCGTGATGTTCTTTCAGCCAAGTCAGGAAATCGCCATCCTGCCCTTCATAGGCACCCATCGCGGCGGCACGCACATTCAGAAGATGTGCCGGGTCCTGCGTGCTATAGGCCTTCCCTAGCCCCGGGCGTAACGACGGCTCATAGATCGTGATATGACAAGGCTTTTCCAGTTTGCGGACAAGCGCCGACAAAACCGAAAGCCCTGAAAATCCGCACCCGATGACGGCTATATTTGTCATGGATGAATCAGACCGTCTTTTTCATGTCGTGAAGATATGCAACCATGCGACGCCCCACTTCATGCGGCCCCGTCGTGACAAGATCGACGCCCTGCCTGGCGAAGAAATCCAGCTCTTCGTCATTATGCGCGCGCACCAGCACTTTGACCCCCGGTTCGGCTTCGCGGATTGTTTCAACAATCTTGCGTGCTTCAAACGGATCAGCCACCGCCACGACGACGGCAACCGCCTTATCAATCGCAGCTTCATCCAGAACTTCCGTGTGGCTGGCATCACCCACAATCGCGTGGTGGCCGGTTTCGCGTAAGCCCTCGACGCGCTCCCGGTTCTGATCGATAATCACAAGGTCGATATGGGCGGCCTCGATATTCGCACAGATATGCTTGCCCACACGGCCATACCCGACAAGGATGACCAGATCCTTGAGCGTCCGTTTTTCTTCCGCACGCAAACAGGTGAGATTGTTGTCGCGCATGTTGAAGATGCTCGACAGTTTGGGGCGCTGCCCCACATATTCATAAAGCTTGCGGGAATAATAGAAAGTCAGCGGATTAAGAGCGATCGAGATCATGGCCCCGGCCAGGATCAGATTACGCCCTTCCTCGGGCAGCAGGCCGTAAGACATGCCAAGCGTGATCAGGATGAAGGAAAATTCACCGATTTGCGCCAGTCCCGCCGACACCAGCAAGCCTGTTTTCAGCGGATAACCGAACATCATGACGATCAGGAACGCCGCCAGCGATTTACCGATCATGATAATGCCCACAACCAGAAGAACGCGCAGCGGTTCCTCGGTCAGGACGGACGGATCGAACAGCATACCAACGGAAACAAAGAACAGAACCGCAAACGCATCCTGAAACGGCAGGGCGCGATCGGCGATTTCGTGGTTCAGGTCGGATTCACGGATCATCATCCCGGCGAAGAACGCACCCAGCGCGAACGAAACCCCGAACAGCTTGGACGCGCCAAAGGCAACTCCCAGCGCCATGCCGAACACCGCCAGCGTAAACAATTCGCGCGAGCGCGTCCGTGCCACGACGGTCAGAAGCCACGGCAGGAACCGTTTCCCCACCACAAGCATCACCGCAACGAATACGGCAAGCTTGCCAATCGCGACACCCAGTATTTCCCAAAGCGGTGCCTTGGCCAGTTCTTCGCTGCCCTCGACAGGCGCGCCTGATTTCATAGCCAGCGCCGGAATCAGAACCAGCGCCAGCACCATCACGAGATCTTCGACGATCAGCCAGCCGATAGCGATGCGTCCATCATTGGTTTGCGTCAGATTATGTTCCTCAAGCGAGCGCAGCAGCACGACCGTCGATGCCACCGAAAGCGCCAGACCGAACATCAGGCCGCTGCCAAGCGACCAGCCCCATAAATACGTCAGCCCCATACCCATGGCCATCGCCGCACCGATCTGCACGATGGCGCCGGGAAGCGCGATCTTGCGCACTTCCATCAAATCTTTGAGCGAGAAATGTAGTCCCACCCCGAACATCAGAAGAACGATACCGATCTCGGCCAATTGTTCGGCCAGATGAACATCCGCTTCAAACCCCGGCGTGTGCGGTCCAATCACCACACCCGCGACCAGATAACCGACAATCGGCGGAATGCGCAGCTTGGTCGCGATCAGGCCAAAAACAAAGGCCAGTCCTAAACCTGTGGCAATCGTCGTCACAAGCGGAAGGTCGTGGGGAACGGCCATTCTGGAAATACCTTTTTATCAAAAGTTTGGCTTTGAGAGTTTGTAATTGTCACTGTGACAAATCAGGACGGGATGGGGAAGCCTTTTCTCCGTCATCTCGCCACCATATCAATGAATTACATAATCGCAAATAATCCTGATTCTTCCCATGATTCTCGGCAACACTTATGCTATTCATAATCCCGGAAAATAACCTGCAATTTCATAGACGAATAAGAGTAAGAGATGAGCGCGAAATACGACCCGTCAGTGATCGAACCCAAATGGCAGAAGCATTGGGAAGAGAACGCCACCTTCAGCGTGCCGAACGATTACAGCAAACCGAAATATTACGTGCTCGACATGTTCCCGTACCCGTCAGGCGCAGGTCTGCATGTGGGCCACCCGGAGGGTTACACCGCCACCGACATCATCGCGCGTTACAAGCGTATGAACGGCTTCAACGTGCTGCACCCGATGGGCTGGGACGCCTTCGGCCTGCCTGCCGAGCGCGCCGCCGTGCGCGAGGGCCGTCACCCGGCTGTTATCACCAAAGAAAATGTCACTAATTTCCGCAAGCAGATCAAACGCCTCGGCTTGTCTTATGACTGGAAACGTGAGATCGACACCAGCGTGGTTGAATATTACCGCTGGACGCAGTGGATCTTCCTGAAACTGTACGACCAAGGCTTGGCCTACCTCGCCGAAGTCCCTGTGAACTGGTGCCCGGCCCAAGGCACAGTGCTCGCGAACGAAGAAGTGCAGGACGGCAAATATGTTGAAACCGGTGACCCGGTAGAACGCCGCATGATGCGCCAGTGGATGCTGAAGATTACAGCTTACGCTGAGCGCCTGCTCACCGACCTTGATGAACTTGACTGGCCTGCGGGCATTATCGAGATGCAGCGCCAATGGATTGGTAAATCCGTCGGCGCGCGCGTAACCTTTGACATCGTATGCGGTAAAGACCGCTGGGTGGAGGTTGATAAACCCAACTCACCCCCACCATTCAAGACAGGTTATGATCTAGTCAAAGGCAGCGGATACAGCTTCGAAGTATTCACCACACGCCCGGATACATTGTTCGGCGCGACATTCTGCGTGCTTGCACCAGAACATCCGCTGGTGCAACAGATTACAACGAAAGATAACAAGCC
>JAMHVA010000063.1:0-2051 GCA_035904625.1 Alphaproteobacteria bacterium
CATAGATGGATAATTTCTATGGCTGTATTCCATTCCTTTTGCAGATATTCTGCCAGCAAGCGGCGATGGCAATGATGTGGTGTCTTTTCAGCGCACAGGAAGCAGGTATCAGCTACATCGTCAGCGCTTAATTTGTCTGCAATATGCCGGTCATGCAAAAGCTGGAGGTAGCGGGTTTCATATTCGGGCCAGCTGATTTCCTTATTCTTGAAATCTTTCAAAATATTCTCAGAGGGAGCCAGATCAATTTTGTGTTCATAGTCTGCGCCGGAGAGGTTTTTAAGAAGGAATGGCAAGTCCTTCTTCCTCGCGAACCCGGATAATTGCGTATCTGCCCACAGACGCGTATCGATGACTTTCTTAACGCCAGCGTCTCGCAGACGGGAAAAGAAGTTTTCCGCCGTAGATCCTGTGAAGCCGATCGTGAATATCTTAGTTTTATTGTTATCCATTAACAGAAAAATACGCCATTACCCATCAGATAACAATTATTGTCTTTATAAGCATAAGGCTTGGCGAGGCCAACTCGAACATGGACTTTTGTGCCAGATGCCTGCATCTCCGCATTGAAATCATCAAGATTGTCCATTTTATCTAGGAGATCGGGTAGATATTTGCACGTGACCCGTAAATCATATTTCGGTCAAAGGCTCTTTGAATTGTCAGCGATGCTGACAGGTGCAGATCTTTTACCAGTTTTTTCGGAGCGTCATACGTCTGCATTACTTTGAAATCACTATCGATCCATGTGTCTTCGGTTTGATGAGGGAAATGTCGTCAAAGCGTCGCGGGCGTTGCAGCCGTCCACCCGGGCTGGATGGCTGACGGAGGCGCCCTTGCGGATGCTGATGAACAATCTTGACCCTGATGTGGCGGAAAACCCCGATGAACTGGTGGTGTATGGCGGGATCGGCAGGGCCGCGCGTAACTGGGAGTGTTTTGATCGTATCGTCGAAACATTGCAAAATCTGGCGGCTGACGAGACAATGCTGGTGCAGTCCGGCAAGCCTGTCGGCGTGTTCAAGACACATGCCGATGCGCCGCGCGTGTTGATCGCCAATTCCAATCTGGTTCCGCACTGGGCAACGTGGGAACATTTCCGCGAACTGGATAAAAAAGGCCTGATGATGTACGGCCAGATGACGGCGGGATCGTGGATTTATATCGGCTCGCAGGGCATCGTGCAGGGCACGTATGAAACATTCGCCGAGGCCGGACGGCAGCATTTCAACGGACAAATGGCTGGGAAATGGATTTTGACCGGCGGTCTGGGCGGGATGGGCGGTGCGCAGCCCCTGGCCGCGACGATGGCCGGTGCTTCGATGCTGGCGGTTGAATGCCGCGACGCGCATATTCAGCGGCGCCTTGATACACGCTATCTGGATCGACGCGCAACCTCGCTGGAAGAGGCGCTGTCGATGATTGAAGAGGCGCATAAACAGGGGAAACCTGTCTCGGTCGGGCTGCTGGGCAATGCCGCCGATATTTTCCCTGAAATCGCGGAGAAAGCCCGGTCCGACAAGCGTTATCGACCTGATGCCGTGACGGACCAGACCAGTGCGCATGATCCGCTGAACGGGTATCTGCCGCGGGGCTGGAGTCTTGAGACAGCCGCCGCCATGCGGCTGGAAAGCCCGGAGGCGGTGGTCAAGGCCGCGACGGAGTCGATGAAAATTCAGGTGCAGGCGATGCTGGCGCTGCACGATATGGGGATTCCCGTTTTCGACTATGGCAACAACATCCGCCAGATGGCGCTGGAAGCGGGCGAAGCCCGCGCTTTCGACTTTCCCGGTTTTGTGCCGGCCTATATCAGGCCGTTATTCTGTCGCGGTATCGGACCGTTTCGCTGGGCGGCGCTGTCTGGCGACCCTGAGGATATCTACAAGACGGACGCCAAGGTCAAAGAACTTATCCCCGACGATCCGCATCTGCATAACTGGCTGGATATGGCGCGGGAGCGGATCAGGTTTCAGGGGCTGCCGGCGCGCATCTGCTGGCTGGGGCTGGGACAGCGGGCAAGGGTCGGGCTGGCCCTGAATGAAATGGTTGCC
>JAMHVA010000064.1:0-2077 GCA_035904625.1 Alphaproteobacteria bacterium
AGATCTACATGAGCCCGCGTGGCCGTGTTTTAAACCAGCCGCTGGTTGAGGAACTGACACAAGCTGACGGCATGACCATTCTTCGTGGCCGCTATGAAGGTGTCGATCAACGCTTTCTTGACGCCTATGATTTTGAGGAAGTCAGCATCGGTGATTACGTGCTGTCTGGCGGTGAACCGGCGGCGATGATCATGATGGATGCCTGCATCCGTTTGCTCCCGGGTGTCATGGGCAATGAAGAAACCCCTTCGGAAGAAAGCTTCTCTGACGGTGCCGACGGTATGCTGGAATATCCGCAATATACCCGCCCTGCCGAATGGACCACCGTTGATGGCCGCATATTCGCCGTGCCGGAAATTCTGCGCTCCGGCGATCATGGAAAAGTTGCCAAATGGCGCAAAGAACAAAGCGCGCAACTGACCGCGGAACGGCGACCGGATTTACTGAAAAAATAAGCCTTCACGTCAGTACCTCAAAACAAAGCGCGCAACGTAATGTCGCGCGCTTTATAATGATCGAAATCTCGGAGAAATTACGGCTTGGCCATCATGGTCGCCGCCATTGTATCCCTTATGCCATAAGCCGTTGCACGGACGGTTTCGTCCTTGGTGCTGCGCCCGACGGCCGCCAGACAGTTTGATACTTGCCGGCTGGTATTCAGTGCGACCAAATGGTTCACAATATCCTTGGGTGCGGCACCGGCCATTTTATCAAGATCGCCCTTAAGACCTGTGAATGTGCAGGCTTTTTTGAATTTGTCATCCAGCGGCGCATAGCTTGCCAGAGTCAAGGCGTGTTGCTTGCCCCGTTCAGAGCATTTCAGCTGATCATCGCGCGTCACGTTATGCGTCGGGCAGGCCTCAGCCATTGAGTCGGTCAGACCGCGCAGGTCTTCCTGAGAATTTTTCGCATCACAGCCTGTTGTTACAATCGCTGCGCCCGCCAGAAGAGCGGAAGCCAGCCATTTTGATTTCAATACATTCATTTTCGAACACCCTTGCCAGTCAGATTAAAGTTTTATGGTTTGATCAGTAATTTATCGCAAGCCCCGCGACAAGCCCTTGTGGATTTCATCGGCAACGTGACGGACCGCCGGAGATCCTTTTTCTTCAACCTTGTCCAGGCAAGACCGGATTCTCAATGCATTTGCCGCTAATACGGCGTCAACCGAACCTTCAACCTCAGGCGGCCTGGAAAAATCGCAGGCCTGCTTGAATTCACCCTTCGGCCCGACATAATTCGCAAGGAAGGTCGCCTGCTCATCGGCAACCACGACGCAATTCCATTTTTCTCTTTCGGTGGCGTTGTCTACACACAGGCCTTGAACAGCCCGTGTCATGCCGTGGAGATCATCGGCCTCGTTCGGGGCGCAGGCCGTTGTCAAAACGGAAGCCGCAGCCAGAAGCGCCGATCCTACGCTACGTTTAAAAGAAGTCATCGTACACACCCTCGCGTCAGTCGTTTAAAAATTATGGAAATAACATACAGGCATTTTCCTGAATTTGCAAATACTTCTTGCCTAAAAATGGCAAAAAAGCTAGAAAAACCCCTGTCCGGGCATGGTGCCGGGACGACCCATGAAAAATATAACCGAACCGCCGGAGGAAATCCTCTGATATCGGGTTCACAAAAAGGGCTAACGCTATGAATACTCTACAAAAATTTGAAGCCAAACAGCTTCAGAAATACGCCACTAAAAAGATCCCCAATTTCGCACCGGGCGACACCGTAAAGGTTAACGTACTGGTCCGTGAAGGTACTGGCGACGCCGCTCGTGAGCGCGTCCAGGCCTATGAAGGCGTTTGTATCGCCCGTGGCGGCCATGGCATCAACGCCAGCTTCACCGTTCGTAAAATCAGCTACGGCGAAGGCGTCGAGCGCGTATTCCCGCTTTACAGCCCGCGTATTGAGAGCGTTGAGCTTGTTCGCCGTGGTTCCGTCCGTCGCGCGAAACTGTACTATCTGCGTGACCGTCGCGGCAAATCCGCCCGTATCGCCGAGAAAACAGGCGGCTGGGCAGCCAACGAAGATGCCCGCAACGAGGCCCAAGGCGAATAGTCGGCTGCGAATAATCAGC
>JAMHVA010000065.1:0-2900 GCA_035904625.1 Alphaproteobacteria bacterium
GCTTTCCTGAGCTTTCCGTCGCCGTCCAGACTGCGACCGCTCTGGCGGCGGCTGTGATGGCGCACCAGCGCCAGCGTCAACTGATTGGCCAGTAGCTCATCAAACGCCAGCCGCATGCGGGCCGGATGTTCGGGGCTGATACCGTTCAGGCCCGGCGGGTTATGCAGGGTGTCGATGGCGTCTTTCCATGTCGGCCAGCCATTGAGTTTCATCCATGCGGCGTCTTGCCATTCGGGCAAATTGGGGGCTTTGGATAACGCGGCCAGCGCGGCCTTGCGAATGGGTTTAGCGGTCAGTCCCTGTGTCATCGGGTAGACAGGTTCAACCACGGCGATCTCGTCGATCTCTTCCGGGGCGCCGATCGCATCGGGGTGAACGATCTGGGCGCGGCCCTGATAATGATCGACACGTCCGCTGACGATAACGCTTGCCCCAACCGGCAATTGTTTTTCGATGTAATCCTTGTGCGCGTTGAAGAACACAAGGTCGAGTTCTCCTGTCTCATCCTTGCAGCGGACGCGGTAGGGGATATTGCGGCGGGCGTTTGGCGTATGTTTGACCACAGTGACGGTCAGTGTCGCGATATGGCCGTTGGGGGCTTCCTTCACCGTCGGGCGGAAACGGCGGTCCACAATATCGAACGGCTTGTGCCACAGCATATCCAGTAGTTTCGGTCCGCCGACCAGTTTCTCCAGCAGCTTGCTGTTTTTGGGGCCGATCCCGGGCAGGGTGGTCAGCGGTGCGAACAGCGGGTCGAGCGCAAACGGGCGCCCCGGTTTGCGTGCTGGTTCCTGCGTGTCCTTTTTGGCTGCCTCGGCCATTGTCGCTTCTTGGTGAATGGGTTAGAAGAATGCCATGACTTTAGAAGAATTGGAGAACTGGCGCAAACGCCTGATCTTCCGGTCGTGGCACCGGGGGACAAGGGAAATGGACCTGATCATGGGTTCGTTTGCGGATATCCACATTCATGATTTTACGGAAATTGATCTGCAGGCATACGAAGCCATCCTCGAGCTGGGCGATCCCGATCTTTATAACTGGATTTCCGGGGTTGAACGGCCACCGGCCAATCTGGTGACGCCTTTGCTTGAAAAGCTGATCGCGCATCAATATATCAGGGGCTGATCATGTCCCAACCCGTTGAAAAGCAGTCTCTGGCGGTTCTCACCCATCCGGTCATTCATGGCGCACCGGAAGGGCAGGACGCGCGTATCCTGATCGAACGCGCGCGCGCGATCATGCCGGAAGACCGCGTGCTGATCCATGTGGCGATGGACGATGCTCGTGTGGCGGAGTTGCAGGAACTGATCGCGTTCTTCGCGCCTGATGTGAAGGTGATTTCTTTCCCGGCATGGGATTGCCTGCCGTATGACCGCGTATCGCCGAATGTCGAAATCGTTGCGCAGCGTGTGGCGGCCCTGTGTGCGCTGATCGGTTGGGAACAGCAGCGCGAACGCCATCCGCGTATCCTGTTGACGACCGTTAATGCGATTACGCAGAAGGTAACGCCGAAGAATGTGATTGCGAGTGCCAGTCTGATCGCCGAACGTGGCGGACGGTTGAAGCAAGAAAATCTGCAAACCTTCCTGCATAATAATGGCTATAACCGCACAGACACGGTACGTGAGCATGGTGAATATGCCTTCCGTGGCGGCATCGTTGATATTTTCCCGCCGGGCTATGATGAGCCTGTGCGTCTCGATCTGTTCGGGGATGAGATCGAAAGTCTCCGCACTTTCGATCCTGCCAGCCAGCGCACGGATAAAAAGCTTTCCAAGCTGGTGCTGCACCCGGCGACTGAATTTTTCCTTGATGATGATTCCATCGCGCGGTTCCGTTCCGGCTATCGTGAGTTGTTTGGAGTCACGCATGATAATGATCCGCTTTATGAGTCGATCAGTGCCGGTCGCCGTTATAACGGCATGGATCACTGGCTGCCGCTGTTCTTTGAACGGATGGATACGCTGTTCGATTATGCGCCGAATGCGCTGGTCACGACGGATCAGGCCGCAGAACAGGCCCGCACTGAACGTCTGACCCAGATTGCCGATTTTTATCAGGCGCGTCGTACGCTGGAAGAGTCAGGATCAAAGCGCAAGCACAAGAAAGACGGTGCTGACGTATCCTTAAGCGGCACGATTTATCACCCGTTGCCATGGGCGCGGCTGTATCTGACCGAGCAGGAATGGTCCGGCCATCTGAAGGGTGTTTATACGCTCTCACCGTTTGGCGCTGCTCATGAAACGGAAGATGCCGCGCGCAAGGGGCGCGACTTCGCCGATGTGCGCGCGCTGCCTGATGGTGATATTTTCAAGGCGTTGGCAAATCACGTTTCCGACCTGCGGAAAAATGGCCGTAAGATTGTTATTGCCGCTTACAGCATGGGTTCGCGCGAACGGCTACGCAGTCTGATGATGGCGGCGGGATTTACCAGCCTGACCGATGTTTCGGGCGCGGACGATATCAAAAAACTCGATCAGTTCCAGATCGGTATGGCAATTATCGCGCTGGAGCATGGGTTTGCTGCTCCTGATCTTGCCGTGATTACCGAGCAGGATTTACTGGGTGACCGCCTGACCCGTGTGAATAAAAAGCGTAAAAAGGCCGATAATTTCCTGCGCGAAGTGTCATCGCTGACGCCCGGTGATCTGGTTGTGCATATCGATCATGGTATCGGTCGTTTTGAGTCGCTGGAAACGGTTGAGGCTGCCGGCACGCTACATGATTGTCTGAAGCTGGTTTATGACGGCGGTGATCGCCTGTTTGTACCGGTCGAGAACATTGAAGTTCTTTCACGCTTCGGCGGTGAGGACGGCGTATCGGCGCTTGATAAGCTGGGTGGTGCCGGATGGCAGGCACGGAAAGCCAAGGTCAAAAAAGACCTGATGATTATGGCCGAA
>JAMHVA010000066.1:0-2399 GCA_035904625.1 Alphaproteobacteria bacterium
CATGCGCGCCATCCAGTAATGCACGAAAACGATCCGGTCCGATGGCAACCATGATGGAGAAGCCGATCGCCGACCACAGGGAATAGCGCCCGCCGACCCAGTCGGAAAAACCGAAAACACGGTCAGCCGATACGCCAAACGCACCAGCTTTATCGACGGCTGTCGACAGGGCGACCAGATGCAAGCCGGTTTTATCTGCGCCCAGCGCCTTGGCCAGCCAGTCGCGCGCGACACCGGCGTTCATCATCGTTTCTTCGGTGGTGAACGTCTTTGACGCCACCACGATCATGGTGGTTTCCGGATCAAGCGATGACAGTGCGCGGCTGATGGCGTGACCATCAACGTTCGAGACGAAATGCACAGCCGGACCGTCATGAACATCGCGCAGGGCTTCGGTCACGAAGCGCGGCCCCAGATCGGAACCGCCGATACCGATATTGACGATAGCGGAAATGGCCTTTCCTGTTGCCCCCCTGACCGTGCCATTGCGAACCCCATCAGCAAGAGCCGCCATACGTGTCAGTGTTTCATGCACACCGGGAACGATATTCTCGCCATCAACGCGCATATCGGCAGAGGCAGGCGCACGTAGCGCCGTATGAAGGACAGCGCGGTCTTCGGTATTATTGATTTTCTCACCGGCGAACATCTTGCGCCGCCAGCCTTCGACATCGCGGGAACGCGCCAGCTTCAAAAGAAGATCGAGTGTTTCACCCGTGACAAGGTGTTTGGAAAAATCGAAAACGGCCCCGCTGTCATGTGTTATGACGAGCCGCCTGTAACGATCCTGATCGTTCAGCAGATCACGCATGTTCATATCGGTATGCGCTGCGTGGTGTGATTGCAGTTCCTTAAAAACTGTATCGCGCGAAAGGCTCATATGCATATTCCTTGAAGTATCTTACAGGTCGAGGCGGATAATCTGCCGGTTCGTGAGCGACAGGGCGATCTTGCCGTCCATCATCTTGCGTGCTGTCTGACCGAAAATTTCGTTACGCCAGCCGGTGAAAACAGGCAAGTCCCCTTCCGGATTCAGGATCATTGCTTCCAGATCGTCGCCGTTCGCGACCAGCTTCGGCGCAACGCCATGCTCCGCGCACTGGATCCGCAGCAGCATCTTCATCATTTCCAGCGTCGGCGTCAGTTCCGACGGGAATTTCGGACGGCGTTCAAGGCGCGGACAGTCCTTAGGCGGTGTCGCCAGCCCCTTCATGACGGCCTCCAGCATGCCCTTGCCCATCTTGCCACGCGCGAAGTCAGCGGACAGGCCACGAATTTTACCCAGCTCTTCGGCGGTTTCCGGCGGGTGGATCGCCATATCGGCCAGCACTTCGTCTTTGACGATACGGTTGCGCGGCACGTCGCGGCCTTGCGCCTCGCGCTCGCGCCATGCGGCGATTTCACGCAATACCGCCAACACTTTCGGCTTGTCGGTGCGGACCTTGATCCGTTCCCACGCATCTTCGGGGCGGTTTTCATAGGTTTCACGACTGGTCAGGATTTTCATTTCCTGTACGAGCCATGAGGTACGCCCGGTCTGTTTCAGCTTTTCATCCAGTTCTTCATAAATATCACGCAGATATGTGACATCATCGAGCGCATACACCAGTTGCTTCTTGGAAAGCGGGCGGCGCGACCAGTCGGTAAACTGCGCGCTTTTGTCGAGATGAACGCCGCAGATATCGGCAACCAGAGCGTAATAGCCGATGGACTCGCCGTAGCCACAGACCATCGCCGCGACTTGCGTATCGAAGATCGGATGCGGCACTTCGTCCATCAGGTTGAAGAAAATTTCCAGATCCTGACGCGCGGCATGAAACACCTTCAGAATGTTTTTATCCGCCATCAATTTGAAGAGCGGAGAGAGGTCGATATCATCCATCAGCGGATCGATCGCGCGCGGCTCGCCTTCCGGACTTGCGACCTGGATGAGGCAGAGCTGCGGGTAATAGGTCTTATCGCGCAGGAATTCGGTGTCGATGGTGAAGTACGGCCCGGCGGAGAGTTCTTCGCACAGGTTCTTCAGTTCGGTCTGATTGGTAACGATTTGTGTCATGATCGCCGAACATAGCCGATTGACCGCCTGCTGTCATGACAAAACATCAAGTGTTATCAATCACTAATCGTAAATGTGAGGGGCGCGGCGACGGCGCCTTGGCGGCGGCGGTCATCATCTTGGCCCAGCCGTCGAAACAGGCCTTCTGGGTGGCCATGCACCCGGCCATAAAGCTGCTGGCGACGATGATATAGGGCATGATCAGCGCTGTCGGCGCAACCGCCAGCGGATAGGGGTTTTTCCCGTCCCCCGGTGCGGGGGCGGCAAACAGCATGGCATCGCGCTCGATCACCTTGCGCAGGCTGGCGGCCATTGACTGGACTTCCTGAAATTCGCGATGCGC
>JAMHVA010000067.1:0-1940 GCA_035904625.1 Alphaproteobacteria bacterium
AGCCGTGTGCAAAACACAGATGACAGTCATCTTTTGAGAGCAAAATTAAGCCAACAAACTTGAAAAAAAAGACGGCCTAACCGGAGGTAGACCGTCCAAATAGCCGAAAACGGGCAGGGGGAATGGGATTAGTCTTCGATGCTGATCTGGTCGTCTGGATGGTTCTCGTTCCAGATCTCGATCATGTCAGCTTCGATCTTACCGATGTTCACCGAATTCACCCAGGTACCGCGAAAGCCCGCATTCACCTGCTTATCCAGTTCGGGGTTCACACGCACCTTACACAATGTCGTTCTGAGCGAAGCGAAGAACCTCTACGACTATCTTAGAGCCCTTCGCTCCGCTCAGGGAATCATATGCAGACCCTCACCGCACTCCCGAAAGAGCGTCGGGACGATGTGGCGCGCGGCGCAAGTGTCGCTATCGCTCGGGGTGACAATTTTCTTTTTTGTTAACCTGGTTTGAAATAGCCATCATAAAATTCCCTCATATCTTTTTTTTCAGGAAACTACACGCCGGGTTTCCCCGGCGTGTACCCCATGCCCCAAAATCGTATCGTATTCCCCTCGGGCCACGAATACGCCGGTACGTACTGTCGTTATTCCAAAAGCATCGCTGTAAATACAGGCGTTATGGACGGGTCAAAATGTCTGCCGGATTGTCCGGCGATATAAGCAAGGGCATCGGCCTGCCCCCATGCGCGGCGGTAGGGCCTGTCAGAAGTGAGCGCATCGTACACATCTGCAAAGGCAAAGATGCGCGCAGACAGTGGAATATCCACGCCTGCCAGACCGTCCGGGTAGCCGCTGCCGTCCCATTTTTCATGGTGCGCGCGCGGAATTGGCAGAGCCGGAGCAAGGTATGCGATCGGTTTCATGATTTCCGCAGCGATCACAGGGTGGCGGCGCATCACCACCCACTCCTCCTCCGTCAACGGGCCCGGCTTGAACAGAATGCTGTCAGGAATGGCCACCTTGCCAATATCGTGCAGGATGGAGCCGCGTTTAATATGAACAAGGTCGGCATCCGGCAGGTTCAAACGGCGCGCCAGCTTTACAGCCATAGCCGTTACACGGCGGGTGTGGTCTTCCGTCTCCTGGTCTCTCAGGCACAGAGCCTGCGACCAGCTTTCAATGGTCTTATCATAGGCAAGGGCTAATTCATCCCTTGAAGACTGCTTGGATTTGGTAATATCCCGAACGAACATAATATTCTGTCCATTCGTAAACGGCACAAGCCGCGACTCGTACCAGACCGTATCACGCGGCACATCGAGCCTGTATTCAAACAGAACCACCTTGCTGCCCTTGCGAAGTTCCTGAAGCGCGTTCTTATATTTCAGCCAGACATCTGCCGGAACAATGTCTTGAAATTTGCGCGAAATCTTCTTTCGACCCGAAAAACCCAATCGCGAGCCATTACCAGATCTGTAATCCAGAATTTTTCCGGCATCATCCAAAACAAGCATCAGACCGTCGAATGCCTGAAACATGGCATCCAGCCTTTGTTCGGGGTTTGGCAGCATATTAAGTACAAAATTCGAGTGCATAAGATCCACGCGCCGTAATTTATTGGCTGAGAGCCCTGTTCAATTGCCGCGCAAAATCTGTCAGAGATTCAGCACGGATCGAAGTGATCGCGTCCATTTCCTCTTTGCTCAACAAAAAGGTTTCGCCGAGGTAGCCCCTTTGCAGAGCGGTGCGCGGGTCTTGCAGGAGCATCTGGCAGAATTGACGGTTCACCACAGCGGCGGCAAAGATGCGGTTCAATCCATTCGTTGAATTTGGGGTAGTCTTGACACCCATGCTCGCCTGAGGTTGATGATATGTAAGGTCGCGTGCGGGCCTGGCTGATGAAGGTCGATCGCCAGGCGCGGGGTCCGCAACTGATTCTGTCGCGCACGGCGCCCGAGTTCATCATGAAGCTGTTCGAGCTCGAAG
>JAMHVA010000068.1:0-3419 GCA_035904625.1 Alphaproteobacteria bacterium
AGATAGAAATGGTACAATAACGCCTGCGCCCGGCCCACGGCGAAGGCGGGAATGACGATGCTGCCGCCCCGTTTCAGGGTGCGCTGCACTACCTCCAGAATCTGGTCAGTGGGATCATCACGGTCATGAAGACGATCGCCATAGGTCGACTCCACCACGATATAATCGGCATCCTGAATATGCGCGGGCGGCTTCATCACCGGATTGTGCAAACGGCCGATATCACCGGAAAACAGAATCGAGGTCACATCGTTCGCCAGCCTTATTGATGACGCCCCGAGAATATGCCCGGCCCGATGCATGGTGAAGCGCAGTGAATCATTCAGGTAAAACGGCTGGCCGAACGGCAGCGGCTTGAAAAGATCAAGACAGTCCCGTGCATCCTGCTCGGTGTAAAGCGGTAAAGCCGGGCTATGCTTCGTCCAGCCATAACGATTGGCCGCGGCGGCGTCTTCTTCTTGCAGGAACCCGGCATCCGGCAACATGATCGTGCAGAGGTCATATGTTGCTTCCGAGCAATAAATCAGCCCCTTGAACCCCATCTTCGCCAGACGCGGTATATAGCCGCTATGATCGATATGGGCATGGGTCAGCAACACCGCATCAAGACCCAGCGGATCGAACGGCAATTCGGCCCAATTCAGCATCCGCAGCTCGCGCGACCCCTGAAACAATCCGCAATCGATCAGGACGCGGTAACCATCTTCTTCGATCAGGTATTTGGAGCCGGTAACCGTTTCGTTTGCACCCAGAAAAGTCAGTTTCATCATATTCCTGCTATACTTGAGAAATCAGCAGGGCGATGCTGATATAAATCGCGGCCAGCATCGAACCGATCGCGATGTTCTTGTCGGCAATCACTTCATGATTCAGATCGACGCGAAACAGGATAATCCGTTGCGCGATCTGGCATAAAACTTCCCAGACAACGACAACAATCACCGACGCGATCAGCCACGCGATCAGGATGGGGCCGATACTGAGTTCCTCATAAACAACGATATGCGCCGCCGTTGACATGGCCAGCGCCGTGCCGATTTTCTGGCCCGCAAATTTGAGCGCCATCGCGATATTGCCCTGCTGCAGCTGTGATTGCAGGCAGCCACCCTGATTGATACGCGAGAAAACACGAATACGGATCAGCGTCATGATCGTCAGGAACGCCTGAGAAATCACATATCCGCCGATCAGGGCGATCATGGCCTCCAGTGAATAATCCGGAACCCAGATCATGACGACATAAGCGATAATGCCCGCCGCAATAACGTTACCCGCATCGGCAATCGCAACGGCTTTGTTGCCGGCCAGCAATTCCTGCCGCAGCGAAACCTTGGGCAGCGTTATCTTGGTAAAAATGAAGCGCGTAATCGTCATCATCAGGATACCGATCACGCCCAGACCTGCGACCTCGACAAAATCCGGAATCCCCTGATTGTCGGGGCTGCCATAGATCGCGCCCCCCAGCATGATCGATATCGCCAGCATCGCGCCCGCCAGCGAAATGCCAAAGGCAGGGTTATCGCGTACCGATAATTCCCGCGTCGGATTCACATGGATAATCGCCGCTGAAAAAAATTTGAGGGATACGAAGACCGCCACGACGACCGCAAGGTTCGCCAGCAAAATGCCGTTGTAATAGTGATCCCAGTAGATAAGGTCCATACAGGTTCTCCGACCATGAAAATTGAAGGCTTCGCAGTGTAATACCTGCAGAGATCCGCCAATTTTCCAGAGTCCGAAATAGCTTGACTTTATCCACAGCCCCGTGGTTTATAGGGCCTGCATAATGGTTCAGGGCCACGCATTTCCTCGCATTGATTGGAAATCCAGACGTACCGCCCGCGATCTCGGTGACTTTCCTTTTAAAATCAAAGGATTAACAGGTTTCCGGCATCAACCGCCTGCGAAACCCCGTAAACGCACCGGAAAGTCCGGCGCGTGGGAACCTTTGTTTTGAAAGTAGACTACATATGAATACGTCCCCTGCCACCGCAGAAGCACTGTCTGTGGATACCCCTGTTGATAACCAATCCAACACGCTGTTGAAAGAATCCGCCGCATCCGGTGTGACATTCTCCGACTTCGACCTGCCGGATGCCATTCACGCGGCCCTGGCAAAAATGAAATATGAAACCCCGACCAAAATTCAAGCGATGGCGATCCCCGTCGCACTGCAAGGCCGTGATATCCTGGGTTCTGCCCAGACAGGCACAGGCAAGACAGCCGCCTTCACGATCCCGATGATCGCACACCTGATGAGCAACCCGCAGGCAATGGCGCTTGTACTGGCCCCAACCCGCGAGTTGGCAGCACAGACGCTGACTGTCGTCCGCAATATCACCAGCGGACAGCGCGACCTGAAAACCGCACTGCTGATCGGTGGTGAAGCCATGGGCAAACAGTTTGACCAGCTGCGTCAAAACCCCCGCATCATTATCGGTACGCCGGGCCGTATCAACGACCATTTGCGTCGTAACGGCAAGCTGCTCAACAAAGTGAACTTCATCGCTATCGATGAAGCCGACCGTATGCTGGACATGGGATTTGCTCCGCAGATCGATGAAGTGCTGGCTTGCGTCAACAAAGAACGCCAGACATTGCTGTTCTCGGCTACGTTCCCGGAAGAAATCGTACGTTTTTCCAAGAAATACCTGAACAGTCCCGAACGCATTGCTGTCAGCGCCGTGAAAGCGAACGCGCCGAAGATCAAACATGAAATGATCAAGATTTCGGACAGTGAAAAATACAACGGGCTGGTCGATCAGATCGAACTGCGCCAAGGCTCGATCATCATCTTCGTGAAAACCCAGCACGGTACAGAACGTCTGGCGAAACGCCTTGATAATGACGGCCTGCACAGCATCGTCATCCATGGCGGCCTGCGTCAGGCAGCCCGTGACCGCGCTGTACGTGAATTCCGTCAACAAAAATCGCGCATCCTGATTGCTACCGATGTGGCGGCACGCGGTCTCGATATCCCGCATATCGAACACGTCATCAATTATGATTTGCCGCAAGTAGCGGAAGATTATATTCACCGTATCGGCCGCACAGGCCGCAACGGTGCCGAAGGTAACGCGATGTGCTTCGTCATCCCGTCGGAAATCGGTAAATGGAATGCCATCAACCGCGTCCTGAACCCCGGCGCCGCGCCAGAACGCAAGGAGCGTTCAGAAAGTGGCAATGGTCGCAGTCAAGGCCGTGGCCAGCGTCCTTCCCGTGGCAGCGGTGGTGACCGTGATTACAGGAACGCCAGCGGTTTCAATAGCCGTAAAGCAAAGCCACGCAATGATAACGGACGCCCACGCGACGATATCTATGAAAGCCGCAGTGGTGGCCGCACGGAAAGAAAAGATTTCCGTGATGGCGATTTCCGTGACAACCGTGGCAACGATCGCAACAATGAACGCGGTGGTTTC
>JAMHVA010000069.1:0-2064 GCA_035904625.1 Alphaproteobacteria bacterium
CATGAGGGCCTGTTCGGGAATATGGATCGCTCACGGTGGTGGCACGGCCGATTATGAAGTGGTGGATAAAAAAGATCATATTCGTGTACCGCCGGAACATCCGGACTATACGCTCAGGCGCATCTGGCTGTCACAGGAGGAGGAGAAAGGTTATTATTACGGTTTTGCTAATGAGGGATTATGGCCGCTTTGCCATATCGCCCATGTGCGTCCCATCTTCCGAACCAGCGATTGGCAACAATATGTTGCGATCAATCAGCGTTTCGCCGACGCCGTCGTCAAGGAAGCCGAAAGGGAAGATCCCGTTGTCCTTGTGCAGGACTATCATTTCGCCCTTCTGCCGGGGATGCTCCGCAGGGCCATGCCCAAAGCGACCATCATTACCTTCTGGCATATTCCCTGGCCCAATCCGGAATCCTTCGGCATCTGTCCCTGGCGGGAAGAGTTGCTCCAGGGAATGCTGGGAAGCACGATTCTCGGTTTCCACACGCCTTTTCATTGCAAGAATTTTCTGGAAACAGTGGACAGGTATCTGGAAACCCGGATTGAACATGCATCGTCAACGATCTCCCACGGCGGGAATCTAACCCTGGTGGAAGCTTATCCGATCTCCATCCAGTGGCCGCCTCCCTGGCATGAGAGTCAACCGAGCATCGCGGATTGCCGTGCTTATGTCCAACGATCCCTGAACATGAAAGATCATTGTCTAATCGGGCTAGGTGTTGATCGACTGGATTACACCAAAGGAATCCTCGAACGTCTCCGGGCCGTCGAGTGCCTTCTGGAGAGTCATCCTGACATGATCGGACGGTTTTGTTTTGTCCAGATTGCCGCGCCGTCACGCTCGGTCCTGGAAGAATACCAGGCGTTTGATACCCGAGTTCGCGCCCTGGCTTCGCAGATCAACCTGCGGTTTGCAAGTCCGGGATATCTGCCGGTTCATCTTAAAATCGAGCATCACGAACCAGAGGAAGTCAACCGCTATTACCGTGCGGCCGATGTCTGCATGGTGACGAGTCTGCATGACGGCATGAACCTGGTGGCCAAAGAATATGTAGCGGCGCGTGATGACGAGGAGGGCGTTCTAGTGCTCAGCCGGTTTACCGGAGCCGCCCACGAGTTGTATGAGGCCTTGATCGTCAACCCTTACCATATTGAACAGACGGCCGACGCCCTTTATCAGGCCCTGACCATGCCCGCATTCGAACAGCAGGCGCGGATGCGCAGTATGCGATCAATGGTTCGCGATTTCAACGTTTACCGATGGGCGGCCCGTATGCTTCTGGATGCTGCGCGGATCCGGCAGCGTGGAAAATTGGCGAACAGAATCGGCATGCAGCTATGAGTTCGAACCAACCATCGACCTATCTTTTCGAGAAAAACGGCTGTATCGCTCTGGATAATTTCATTGACCGGAGAACCTTGTTTGCCTTTGATCTTGACGGGACACTGGCCCCCATCGTTTCGGATCCCGGCGCCATCGGCATTCCTGATCCTGTACGCAAAGAAATCGCCGTTCTGAGCGAACAGGCTTTTGTCGCGGTCATCACCGGCCGTTCCCGTCTTGATGCCCTGAGACATCTGGCTTTCGCACCGTCCTATCTGATCGGCAACCATGGTGCGGAAGGATTGCCGGGATGGGAATCCCGGACGCAGGAGTTTGTCTGTACGGTAAACGAATGGCAGAATCAACTAGTCGTCCTGCTGTCTGACTATTATCAAAGGGGGGTGGTCATCGAAAACAAGGGAGCGACGCTCTCCATTCACTATCGCCACGCCGGGAATATGAAAGAGGCCCATGCTCTGATACTTTATGCCGTCAGCCGGCTAGTGCCGAAGCCCAGACGCATCAGCGGCAAATGTATCGAAAACCTGATTCCTGAGGGGGCACCGGACAAGGGTGTCGCCCTCACGTTTCTGATGCTTCAGGAGGGGTGTCCGAATGCATTTTTTACTGGAGATGATGAAACGGATGAGGATGTATTCCGCCTGCATAACAAAAACATTTTCACTGTCCGTGTGGGCAGGAGCAAGGGAAGTCAGGCGCAATACCATTTGAGAGAG
>JAMHVA010000070.1:0-6734 GCA_035904625.1 Alphaproteobacteria bacterium
CCCCAAGGCACCCCTGATTCAGGTGCTGCCCAAGACGAAAGACATCGTTTACGATTATAGCCAGACGACAAAACAACTGACGGCGCGCCGGACCACCAGCCCCGGCCCGTATGGCAGCAATATCGATACGGCCACGGGCGGATTGCGTGCCGACCAGATCAGCACCACCAGCAATATCAAGATGGGGACGCTGACCTATCAGGTGCAGAATGCCGGATGCATCTGGTATGACGAAGTCACGGTCAACATCAACCTGAACCCGGTCATTTATGTCGCCAAGGAATATCAGAAGGAGCCCTGCAAAGGGGCTATCCTGAAACATGAATTGCGGCACGTCGAGGTCGACCGGTTTGTCGTCAATAAATACGCGCAGGAAATCGGCTCTGCGATCCAGACCGCCGTCAACAAGGCAGGGGCGGTGGGACCGTTTGCCGTTGCGGACATGAACCGCCAGCAGGACCAGCTGATCAAGCAGGTACAGGCGGCGATCAAGTCGCAGGAGCATTTGCTGCATCAGGAAATGCGCACATTGCAGTCGCAGGTCGATTCGCTTGGGGAATATGAGCGCATCAGCAAGATCTGCAAAGACCTGATCCCCAAAAGACGATAATCATGAAAAGTCTGCTGCAGGGATTACTGATATGCGCGGGCGTGCTGTTGTATGCGCCGATGACGCAGGCAGCGGATTGCAATGTGGACGGCGCAAAGCCGGAGATCATTATCAATGCGACATCCGCAGAGCCACGGTTCAATTTCAAAATGAAACGCGATGACTTGCAGAAATTTCAGGGGAATGCCGACATTCCGCCAGCGGCGATTTTTCACGTCACCGTTCATGCCATGAGCACGGGCCGCATGCAGATGATGACAAAGCCGGTTTTTGTGACCAGAGACGTCGGCAAGAATGATATCTGCATATACCCGCAGAAGGTCGAGGTGCGCATTCATACAGATCCGGTCGTTTATATGGCGAAGGAATTGCAGAACGATGCGTGCGAATACAAGGAATACATGCTGCATGAAATGCAGCATGTGGAAGAGGACAGGCGGCTGGTCGAGGATTACAAAGAGATTATCGTGCGCAATATGGACTTTGCATTTCCCGAAGCCCGTGATTACGTGATCGGCCCCGTGCCGCGCAGCCTGCTGAAGGAGGCACAAGCGGAACTGAGCGCGAATATTCAGGGTGCCATGCAATCGACATTCGACAGCCTGATCCGTGAACGTGACGAGCGCCAGCGCGCCATCGACAGCACGGGGGAATATATGCGTTTGTCGGTGATCTGCAGCCATCAGGCACGGGCGGGTTCTTCCCCGAAGAAAGCCAAAGCCGCACCATAAGCCGTTCGTTTAAGAGAATACCCGGCAAGAAAAAGACCCCCGAAGGGGCCGTGGTAGAGTGATGCTGGGAAATCGGAGAAATGAGCCGAAGGGGGGGCAAATTCCATTCTTTTAGCATGACGTCCAATTATGTCAAAAAAGTGCCAAATTATGACAGATTTTATGAATTTAAAGGCGTGCGCCGGGGTATCTTTGCTATCATATTGAAAATAATGAGTTTTATGCTGGTGGCGGGGCCGGAGGCCTCTTTCCGCCCGAGGGGGTGCGGCTATAAATTGCCTGCCGTGTTTCCGCCAGTTTGACGAGACCGGCAACGCCCGCGCCGAGGGCCGCCCCGGTAAAGGCTGCCACCAGACCTGCCGTGATGCCTACAGTGTCTTCAGCCAGATCGCCTAAACAATAGGCTTTTGATGTGATGGTTTCCGTCACCTTCAAATGAGGAAGCTTGCGAGGATCGAGAGACATGCGGCCCGACCCGTCGGGTTTTAGCTCATGCTCGATATCCGGCGTGACAATGCTCTGGACCTTGTATTCGGTTTTCTTTTCCGTGGTGCGCGACAAGGGAATGAGTGATGCCAGTGCGCCCGCAACTAAGCCGCCGAGAGCTCCGGCCCATCCGGCAGCATTCAGTCCCAGAAAGCTTCCCGTTGCGAATGTGGTGCCGATAGCTGCCGATGTTGCCATTGTGGCACCGGCCCAGGCGACGATGACGGGTAATACAAACCAGCCTGCTACGGCGCCGGCGACAAGGCCGCCCAAGCCCAGCGCGGCAGCGCCTGTCAGCGAAAGCAAACCTGTTTCCGCCCAGCCAAATTTTTCATCGTCGCGCTTTCCCAGCGCTTCCCTGGACTCTTTCAGAATGGTTTTTAGGCGTGCCTGAATACCATCGCGATCGTGGGGGCCTGATTCCGCCATATCCAAGGTCCTGTCGTCTTTGTTGATGAAGAGACTACAAATTAGGGCATGGCGGCAGAATATGCAAATCTTTCGCTGATTTTGGGGGTGTATTCATGAATGTACTGCTGCTAAAATCTTAACGTTTTGTTAGATCGTGCCGTTTATTCTGGCGGCCCGTTTCTGATTTTCCTGCTCTTTCCAAGAGGTTCACGACATGACCACCCGCACCGGACACGACACGCTTAAATCCCGCAAGTCACTCACCATCGATGGCAAGTCATATGACTATTTCAGCCTGCCGGAAGCGGCGAAACATATTGGTGATGTGGCGCGGCTGCCGTTCTCGATGAAGGTGCTGCTGGAAAACCTGTTGCGTTTTGAAGATGGCGTATCGGTCACGACCGATGACGTGAAGGCCTGTCAGGCATGGCTCTCCAACAAGGGTAAAACAGAACACGAAGTGGCATACCGCCCCGCACGCGTGCTGATGCAGGATTTCACCGGCGTTCCCGCCGTGGTCGATCTGGCGGCGATGCGCGAAGCGATGAAGGCGCTGGGCGGCAATGCGCAGAAAATCAATCCGCTGACGGCTGTCGATCTTGTGATTGATCACTCGGTGATGGTCGATGCCTTCGGCAGCAAGAGTGCCTTTCAGGAGAATGTCGAGATTGAATTCGACCGCAACGGCGAGCGTTATGCGTTCCTGCGCTGGGGCCAGCAGGCATTCAAGAATTTCCGCGTGGTGCCGCCGGGCACAGGCATTTGCCATCAGGTGAATCTTGAATATCTCGCCCAGACTGTCTGGGTGGAGCAGGATGAAGATCGCGGCAGCCATGTCGCGTATCCGGATACGCTGGTGGGCACTGACTCCCACACCACTATGGTGAACGGTCTGGCCGTTCTGGGGTGGGGCGTGGGCGGTATTGAAGCCGAAGCGGCGATGCTGGGCCAGCCTGTATCCATGCTGATCCCCGAAGTGATCGGTTTCAAACTGACCGGCAAGCTGAAAGAGGGCACGACGGCGACCGACCTCGTTCTGACCGTCACCGAAATGCTGCGTAAAAAAGGTGTGGTCAACAAGTTCGTTGAATTCTATGGCACAGGGCTTGATAACCTCTCGCTCGCTGACCGCGCGACGATTGCCAACATGGCGCCGGAATATGGCGCGACATGCGGCTTTTTCCCGATTGATGCTGAAACCATTCGTTACCTGAAGTTCACAGGCCGTGATGCGCACCGTGCGAAACTGGTGGAAGAATATGCCAAGGCCCAAGGCATGTGGCGCGATGCCGGTACACCGGACCCTGTGTTCACCGATACGCTGGAGCTGGATATTGCAACGGTTGAACCCTCCCTCGCAGGGCCGAAACGCCCGCAGGACCGCGTGCTGCTGTCCAAATCTGCCGAAGTCTTCAAAAAATTGCTGGCCGATAACAATATCGCATCGAAGGAAGTGCAGGTTGAAGGTTCTGATTACAAACTGAAGCACGGTGATGTCGTCATCGCTGCGATCACATCCTGCACTAACACATCGAACCCCTCTGTCATGCTCGCGGCTGGTCTTGTCGCCAAGAAGGCGCATGAGAAGGGCCTGAAGGTGAAGCCGTGGGTGAAGACATCACTGGCTCCGGGGTCGCAGGTCGTGACTGATTACCTCGATAAAGCAGGACTGACAAAGGATTTGGATGCGCTGGGTTTCAACCTCGTCGGTTATGGCTGCACCACCTGTATTGGTAACTCCGGTCCGCTGCCGGAGCCGATTGGCAAAGCCGTTGAGGCAGGCGACCTGACGGTTGCGGCTGTTCTCTCCGGTAACCGTAATTTCGAGGGCCGTATCAGCCCGCACGTTAAAGCGAACTATCTGGCGTCACCGCCACTGGTTGTTGCATACGCGCTGTTGGGTAACATGAATCTCGACATTACGACCGAAGCGCTGGGCACAGGTTCTGATGGCAAGCCGGTTTACCTGAAAGACATCTGGCCGAGCAATGAAGAGGTGCGTCAGGCGGTTGAGCAATCGCTGACGCCGGAGATGTTCAAATCGCGTTACGCCAACGTCTTCCTCGGCCCCAAAGAATGGCAGGCGGTTAAAGGTGGTGAAGGTGAAACATATGGCTGGGACCCGAAATCCACCTATGTGGCAAACCCGCCTTACTTCACCGGCATGAAAAAGACACCGGGCACCGTGAAAGATATCAAGGGCGCTTCATGCTTGGCGCTCTTCGGTGACTCAATCACGACCGATCATATTTCACCCGCCGGTAACATCAAGAAAGACAGCCCTGCCGGCAAATATTTGATGGCACATGGTGTCGAGCAGAAAGACTTCAACTCCTACGGCGCACGCCGTGGTCACCATGAAGTGATGATGCGTGGCACCTTCGCCAACATTCGTATCAAGAACGAAATGCTGGGCGGCAAGGAGGGCGGTCTTACCAAATACCTGCCGAGCGGCGAAGAAATGCCGATCTATGATGCGTGCATGAAGTATATCGCTGACGGCACACCGCTGATGGTGGTGGCCGGTAAGGAGTATGGCACAGGTTCATCCCGTGACTGGGCGGCCAAGGGCACATACCTGCTTGGCGTGAAATGCGTTCTGGCCGAAAGTTTTGAACGTATTCACCGTTCGAACCTCGTCGGCATGGGCGTGCTGCCGCTGATGTTCAAAAACGGCCAGACCCGCCAGAGCCTGAACCTGACCGGCGATGAAAAATTTGACGTGATCGGTCTGGAAGCGGGGATCAAGCCGCGCATGGACGTCGATGTGATCATCACCCGCAAGGATGGGGCCAAGGAAACCATCAAGGCGCTGTGCCGCATCGATACGCAGGATGAGATCGGCTATTACACCCATGGCGGTATCATGCATTACGTGCTGCGTGATCTGGCCGCCAAGGGGAACCGCGCCGCCGTAGCTTAAGGCTGCGCGCACAGGAATTGTGTGAGGAGGAAAGCCCGCTGTTATGGCGGGCTTTTTCTTTATGTAAAATGATAAAAATATTTGACAATTATATGTAAACGGGCGCAAGCCTGTTTCTGGATGATAGATTTTCAGCAGGAGAGACGATTATGACCATTGTTCAACCGGAAAGTGTTCCAGAGCAATTTATCCGTGTTACATACGAAGACTGCTTGGTTTCTTCATGGAGACGTGAGTGCATCCTGAAACTGGATGCACAGGCGCTCTATAACATTGCAGCCAAACCGATGAAGCACGAACCTGAAACAGTGTATTTTTTTGATGAGCTGGTTCATCGTGGTGCGGTTTTACACGATGTGGCAGATGGGGAGGGCGGCAGCATTCCCGCTATGCGTATACTGGCTAAAGACGCAAATCAGATAGTTTTCTGTAAAAAGCATTGTCACTATCAGAATGGCGAGAAACAAGATCCGGAACCCGGAACACCGGCGGAGGTAGATTTCTCGTCTAGGAACAATGGAAAAGTCATAAGGATTGTCCATTTTCAGCAGGGGGCGCCGTGTGATCCGGCTTCGGGAGTGCCCTGTGTTCAAGAGTTTGATGAAAATGGGCTGGTTATCAAAGCATCTGGTTTCTTAGGCAACGAGCACTATGAGTGTTCGCCAGATCAACTGCACGCTCTGAACATCCGCAAAGGCCTGATCGCGCCTGCGTTACCACCCTCGATGCAACGCTATGTAATCAGGGCAGTGCCTGCGGGTTTTCAGCCAGACTAAAGAAACGGGGGGCACCCTATAACGGTCCCCTCCGTTGGTTACAGGAATGTAAAAATATTTGACAATTATATGTAAACGGGCGCAAGCCTGTTTCTGGATGATAGATTTTCAGCAGGAGAGACGATTATGACCGCTGTTCAACCGGAGAATATCCCCGCGCAATTTCTGCGTATTACATGGAGCCAGAACCACGTATTTGAGAACGAATGCATTTTGAGATTGGACGCAAAGACCGTCTACAACATCGCTGCGCAACCGTTGACGACGGAGCCGGGGACGAAGGCTTTTTTTGAAGAGCTGCAGCAGCGGGGCGCCGTTCTGCATGATCTGACGGATGAAGACGGGGAACGGATTCCGGCAGTTCGTGAACTGGCCAAAGAGGGTGGCCATCTGCTGGCCTATTGCCATTATCAGGACGGCAAGAAGCAAGATCCGGCACCCGGTAATGCTGCATCTGTTAGGTTCTCATCCCACCATGATTATACAAGGATCAAATCGCTGACGTTCTTTCAGAACGGTTGTGTTCAAGATCCGGCGGTCGGGGAACCTGCCTGCCAGACTTATGGCTGGCCTGGATTTGCGGCTGACACCAGTGGAATCATAACGGAAGCGCAAAGCGTTGTTGGTGGCAAGTGGGAGAGACTTTCCGCGGTGGAGTTGCATGCCCTGAATACCCGAAAAGGCTTGATCGCGCCCGCATTGCCGCCTGCGATGCAACGCTATGTAATCAAACCAGCAGCGTAAGCTTTTGGCTTTACACTCCAAAGAAGAAACAGACGGAGACTTATCATGAAAAA
>JAMHVA010000071.1:0-7037 GCA_035904625.1 Alphaproteobacteria bacterium
CTGCAGCATCCCTGCGGCTTTTCATCCCGGCGAGAACGGCGGCATGATCGAGCGCCTGATTAAGGCCGCCCATTTCATCGACCAGTCCGGCTGCCAGCGCGCTTTGCCCCGACCACACGCGCCCGCGCGCAACCTTGTCGGCCTGTTCTTTCGTCATGCCGCGCCCTTCGGCAACACGCTCTATGAATCCATCATAAATCATATCCATTACTTTGTTCATGCGTTCGCGACCGGCTTCGGAGTATTTCTCGTTCGGCGATGACAGGCCGGCATTACGGCCCCACTCCACCTCATCCCAGTTCACGCCCAGCTTGTCCCACAAATCAGCGAGAACGAATTTACCACCCGCGACACCGATCGACCCTGTGATCGTTGCGGGCATTGCAAAAATATGGTCAGCGGGCGTGGCAATCCAGTATCCGCCCGATGCGGCGGTTCCGCCCATCGACACAACAACTTTCTTGCCTTTTTCCTTGGCGTAAACCAAGGCACGACGAATGGTTTCCGATGCTGTCGGTGATCCGCCGGGGCTGTCGATGCGCAGGACAATTGCCTTCACATCATCTTCCCGCGCTGATTTTTCAATCACTGTTGCTAATTCTTCGGCGCTGGCAATATCGCCGCCATACAAAGAGGCCGAAGCCCCTGCAGATGACGTCTTGCCGTCATCCGGCATAATGGTTCCCACGGCATAGACCAGAACAATTTGCGGCTTACCCGATGCGACAGGTGTATCGATGTATCGCTTCTGAATGTCGGCAATATATCTGTTCATGCCGACAAACTTCATCGCTTTGGCATCTTCCGTGCCGACGGCCTTCAGTCTGATTTCCTTTTTCAGGACATCGAAATAATCAACCCGGTCGATCAGCTTTTCCCGCAAGGCTTCCTGATCGGTCAGGACGCCCATATCAACAAGCGCGTTGATCCGCTCAGGCGCTAACTTGCGGTCATCCGCCAGATCGGCGACCATCTGGCCGCTGACATCGCCCAACAGGCTGGAGATCGACTCGCGTGTCTCTTTGGTCATTTCCTTATTGGTAAAATTACCAAAAACATCCTTGTATTCTTTGCGGGCGAACATCTGCGGCTCGACCCCGATCTTATCCAGCAATGCACGCGCGTACGGCATTTCCGCACGCAAGCCAGGGATATTCAGCGAACCGACGGGTTGCAGCCATATCTGATCAAAAGCTGCGGCGATGTAATAGCCGCCCATACCGCCATCCATCGATTCCTTATAGAACCATGTCGGCTTGCCCGCGCTACGGAAGCGTTTGATCGCAGCGCGGAACTCCTGCATCTGCGCCATGGTCATGCTGCCGTTATAAGGGGCCATGACAAGACCTTTGACCCGCGTATCGATTTGCGCTCGGTCGATTGCATCAATCAGGTGCCTGAAATTCGGTTTCGAAGAAAAATCATAAGACGATGCCGCCTGATAATCGGGATAGGATTCCTCCATGGTTAAATAAAGGACCATCTTGCCCGGCAGGGACTGTTCCTTAACTTCACCGCCGATCCGCGTCGCCATCACCATCCCGGCCAGAATCGAAACCAGAATCATCGCACCAATCAGCGTACAAACACGCTTGAAGCTGCGGAACAGAATTCCTGCAATCCGTGCAGCCCACGATAATTTGCGGCGCTTCACCTGTGGCGAGCGCGGCAGCGCAAACAGGGAACGTCTTTGAAATCCGCGGTTACGCATGATGATTGTCCTTTTCCCCTCGTTATCAGAGGCATTGCGCCTTGTGACGCAGCCAGTGGTCGGCCAGAACGCAGGCCATCATGGCTTCAGCCACGGGTGTGCCGCGTATGCCGACGCACGGGTCATGACGGCCCTTGGTCATGATATCGGTTTCCTGTCCGTGCTTATCAATGGTCTGCACGGGCGTCAGGATCGAACTGGTCGGCTTGAACGCCATACGCACGACGATATCCTGCCCCGTCGAGATCCCGCCCAGAATACCCCCGGCATGATTGGTCAGGAATACCGGCTTGCCGTCATCACCGATGCGAATCTGGTCGGCATTACGCTCACCGCCCCATTCCACGCATTCAAATCCGGCACCAATCTCGACACCTTTTACAGCGTTGATCGACATCATCGCCTTGGCCAGATCGGCATCCAGCTTATCGTAGACAGGCGCGCCCCAGCCAGCAGGCACGCCCGATGCATGCACTTCAACAATCGCACCAGCGCTCGATCCTGCCTTGCGGCGTTCATCCAGAAAATATTCCCACTCATCGACAATACGCTTGTCCGGCGACCAGAGCGGATTTTGATCGACCTGCGCCCAATCCCAATGATCGCGATTGATTTTGTGCGGCCCGATTTGCACCACAGCGCCACGAATGGTGACGCCCTGCAAAATCTTGCGCGCAATCCCACCGGCGGCAACACGCATCGCTGTTTCCCGGGCGGATGACCTCCCGCCGCCGCGATAATCGCGAATGCCGTATTTGGCCTCGTAGGTAAAGTCGGCATGAGCCGGACGGAACTTGTCCTTGATATCACCATAGTCCTTGGACCGCGCATCTTCATTCTCGATCACAAGGCTGATCGGCGTGCCAGTTGTCTGCCCTTCGAACACACCGGACAAAATTTTGACCTTATCCGGCTCCTGCCGCTGGGTGGCAAAACGGTTCTGCCCCGGCTTGCGTTTATCCAGCCAGACCTGGATATCGTCTTCGGTCAGCGCCATGCGCGGCGGCACCCCATCAACAACACAGCCGATGGCCGGACCGTGGCTTTCGCCCCATGTCTGGTACTGAAACAAAGTGCCGAAACGATTTCCTGACATCTTAGAAAAATCCTTACAAAGCCGAGGCTTAGAAACTACCACAATTTACGTCCTTTACCTGAAAAAGATTGACCGATTCCCCCTATTTGTTTACATATCGCGCCAAGGAGCTGCTGTATGTTCTTTGCCCGAGACAAAAATCTTTTCGATCTTCTTCTGCCTCATTACGGGGACGACGCCCTGTATCAGGTGCAGGACGCGTTCACACTGATGGACCTGCCCATGCCCGAACAGATGGAATATCGCGATACAACCGATGTCGGCGCAATGGTATTTTTAAATCCTTATGGCTGCACGGTCCGGGTTACGAACAGAAAGAAGCTACTTTGTGAGACAGCATTACGACATCCACGCCTGCTTCAACCCTTGGGAACATTCCCCGATACGATACTGAAGATCGATGTTTATCCCGGCATCATACCCCTGCCGTCGACAACACCCGGCCCCGACAGGGACTTTTTCAACGACTTTCAAAAATGCGGACTGGAAGCATTTGATGGCAAAACCGTCAATTGCGGCACGATTGGTAATGGATACATAGTGATGTTCGACATACCGGGCGTCCAGAAAGCCGACGACGACATTAAGGATGAAATGATCGTTGTGCCAGAAGATGTTATTCAGGCGCAGATATATAGTCACCTGAGAGTTGCATTTGCGAAAGCTGTCAAAAAACAGGACTTTCAACCCTTCTGGGAACTTTGCTCCGAAGAGCATACCAGAGGCCTGCTGAAATCAAACTGGATGACCACAAAACCGGATTCAATGGTTGATATTCCGGCTGCTGCCTATGAAAGAAGGCTGGTACAACATACTGGCCTCAACCGATCTATAGTCGCCACACATTACAGTGGCTATAACCTTGGAGCTTTACTGTAATGACAGATAAGCAGAATACTGCATCTCCGGTTGTTACAAGCTTTACCCGCGCTGTTTTGGACCGGAACATGACGGTGAATACAGCCTCATTTGAAAGAGCCTTATCACATCTGGATTTGACAGGCCTGGCTGTCCTTGATTTTGGCAGCGGCACTGGCAATCTCCTGCGCCTTCTGCGCAATACCAACGCCGATACTCTATATGCCTTCGAGGTTATGCCGGAACATCTGGACCCTGAAATTCAGGAATGGCTTCGTGAATCAGATACAAAGCCACGACTGGTGTTGAACCCTCACCTCTGCAAGATCGATCACGACGCGCCTGATGGCGATCTGACAGCTTATGATTATAACCGCCTTCTGGAACAGCATGATGGGTTCGCGATTATATCTAACCCACCATACTTCCTTTATAACCGGATCCTATCACTCACCAAGTCTGATAAATTTGCCGGTGCACTAATGATTACCAGCCGGGGCCGACTGCACAATCATCCTGACTGGGATGTCATCAGCATCATGGATGGCAGCGATTTCAATCCTCCGGCTTATAATTCGCAATATTTATTGCAAACAGGATTTCAGGGCCGCACCACAATTTCGCACGAGACACAGCCCCATATTCAGGGGAATCCGCAGCCCTACCCGCATATTAACAACCGTTCGCCGGTTGCCGATATGACCGATCATTATCCGGAGATGTGGGAACAGCTGAATAATATTAAGCGCAGCATGGTGCCATAAGAAAAAGATGGCAAGGTCCGAATTAGGCCGTCGAATCGACAAGAATAATATTTTCATCCTGACCAATCGGATCGACCTGCAGCAGACGTTTTTCAAACGTATTTTTTTCAATCAGCAGATATTCTGAGCCCAGATTATGATTCCGTTCCTGTACGCGTGACCATGCCGTTTCCAGATCGCAGACGACAACATAAAATTTCACATCATAAGATGACAATCTTGCGCGCGCATCATCCCGGCTGGATCGCTTCCAGAAACCGAAATCAAGAATGACATCCTGCCCCTGCGCCAGCCGTTCCAACGCGGCCTGCCAGATATCGGCAGATACTTCATCATAATATTGCTCGAAACGATCTGCCGGAGGATTAACCCCGTATCGCTTGACCATCCATTCATCATGGGTAAATCGTCTGGCCCCTGTATCTGCTTCCAGCTGACGCGCAAACGTGGTTTTACCGCTGCCGATATAACCGCAGATGAGGTGAGCCGTCGGCATGGGTATTGATTACGCGGCTTTCTCGCCGCCCTTGGGCGCGATCGATTGCAGAAGTTCGGCTGTTTCGCCTGCACTATCAACCGCCGCCATGCCGATGATGTTGTAACCGGCATCGACATGCATGATCTCGCCGGTCACACCGCTGCCGAGATCGGATAGCAGGAACAGGCCCGAACTGCCGACATCTTCGATGGTGACGTTACGGCGCAGCGGCGCGTTCAGTTCGTTCCATTTCAGGATGAAACGAAAATCGCCGATACCGCTGGCGGCCAGTGTCTTGATCGGGCCGGCGGAAATCGCATTCACACGGATATTTTGCGGGCCGAGATCAGCCGCCAGATAGCGTACCGATGCTTCCAGTCCGGCTTTTGCCACGCCCATCACGTTGTAATGCGGCATGACGCGTTCCGCGCCGTAATAGGACAGCGTCAGCAGGCTGCCACCGTCTTTCATCAGCGGCATCGCCCGCTGGCAAACAGCGGTGAAGGAATAAATAGAAATATCCATCGTGCGTTGGAAATTTGCGCGGGTGGTGTTGACATACAGACCGTCGAGTTCGTTCTTATCCGAGAATGCAATCGCATGGACAACGAAATCGATCATGCCCCATTCTTTCTCGAGTGTTTTGAAAACTTCATCGAGAGCCGCGTCGTCAGTTACATCACACGGCAGGACCAGTTTGGAATTCACACTTTCAGCCAGCGGGCGGACACGTTTTTCCAGCGCTTCGCCCTGAAAGGTGAAGGCCAGTTCGGCGCCCTGGTCGGAGACAGCTTTTGCGATACCCCAAGCAATCGAACGATCATTGGCCACGCCCATGATCAATCCACGTTTACCAGCCATCAATTTTTGTTGCTCGCTCATGCAAACCCGCGACTTCCCCGCCTTTTGGCAAAATTATGTAAATAAAACAGCAAATCCAACCGTATCCTACACTTTTAGACTTTTTCGTCCAGCGCTTTTGCCGATTCAGACGGCGAATTTGAGAAATTGTTAAGGACTGAGTGCTAGAGTAACAGCAGGAAAAATACGCATGATTTCAAATACTTCACAATATCAGGCTGGATAGCGGGACACCTCCATGACATTACAACTGGATGTCGTTTCCAAAACCTGCCAGGCGATTACGCGACAGATCAGGGAAAACTTCAAATCCCTGACGACCCATTTTGTCATTCACCATGATGGCCAGCGCAATGAGGCACTGGGCGTCACCGCACAGGAAATCATCCACCACCCCGCCGCTGAAACCGCGATGCGCCTGATGCAACAGGCCCGCCTGAACGAAGATTCATCCCTGCTGGGCACAGCTGTGGCACGCCGCAATATTTTTCTGGGGCTGGCATGGCGCGACGATCTGCTGGCGCTTTGCACACTGAATATCGACCGCCTCGACAATATGAAAGAAGTGATACGGCAATCATGGCTTCTGGGATGGCATACGATTGACGCGCACGCCTATCACCAGAACCCAGGAACACGGGGTGAGATGGAGCGCGGGATTATCGTCCGCCGCCGCGGTGCCATGCAAATGGCGCGCGCCAACCTGCAGGCCGATGTTTTCAGCGTCATCATGTGCGCCTTTCAGGGCGATATCGACGCTATCAAGCGTACCGCGCAGATGCGTGCCTTAAACGCGCTCACCCCCCGCTCGACGCATATGCCGGAATTTTATCCTTATGTCATCGCCATGGACGCCACCCAGTTTTCGTTTAGCACATACGGCGGGAAATCGCCCTCGCGCAAATCCATGATCCCGGCGGCCCTGAAGATCGCGCGGGAAGTCGATAAATCGCTCAATGACGATGCCGTCATGAACTGGTTTTCTTTTTGCGAGCCAGCGCAGGATATGGCGTGGCGCGGTTTCAGCAAGGAAGACATTCTCAGCACATCCATCAACACAAGCCCCGATACGCACACACGCACGACGGGCCACCTTGTTCAGGATATTACCAAGATCAAGCCTTCGTCCTTCATTGATATTCGTGAGATTTACAGCCCCTACGCCGATGACGACGTGAACGAGAAGCTGCATCAAAAGCTGATCGAACAGATTTTCGAAGACGTGATCGCCAAGGGCATATCCCAGCACAGCCCCGACCCGTTCATTCG
>JAMHVA010000072.1:0-2165 GCA_035904625.1 Alphaproteobacteria bacterium
AGGTCTTGGCATGGAGAGACGGCTTCGTCGCCATCAGATAATCGCGCTGTGCTGAAAATCCAAACCAGCCATAAGGCAGGTCGATGCGCGGCAGGGTGGGGTAAAGCGGCTTTATCTTGCTGGCCGGTACAATACGCCCCATGCATTCTTCGCTGGGCGAGGGGATCAGCACGGCATAATCATCGCGGTATTCACTGGCAAATGTTTGTGCGTTGACCTCAAGATGTCCGCCATAGGTAACAACCATCTTCGCACCGATCTCGTCGATGTGATTGGCCCATCCGCCGCGGCAACCGCGACGGCTGACTGTATAGCTTATTTCATCTTCATTAAATTTTCTGGCGTCGTTCGGCCAAAAATACGGTTCTTGCGCACCCACCAGAATATAAGACACAAAAACCAGATCGACGGGGTTCTCCTCAAACAGGAAATCACGACCTTCGCGGAAGTTGATGGCATCAATCTCAAAATCAGGGCCGATCAAAAAACCGGAACGCAGCAGGTAATCCAGCATATCGGTCAGGCGCTGGCTATCTTTACCGTGTCCGCCGATCTCCGCATCATAAACACCGACGGCGGCAATGGTCTTGAGGCGCAGCAGATCGGGATGCCGTGCGCACGCGGCGGCGCACCGCGCCCGGAAGTTTTCTTCGTTAACATCTGTTGTGGACATGGGGACGGTGTAGCAGGATATCCGCGACACCGTCAAATTTGCATGAAACCGGGCTATTTCTTCTCGTCGGATTTCAGAACGCCTGCGGTGGCGTAATCATGGCGTGCCATATCATGCATGATGATCTCGACGGCGTCGGGCGGCACGCTGACGGTTCTGCACACGGCGTCGGTCACTTCCTTCGCCAGCGCACGTTTTTGTTCGATGCTGCGGCCTTCAAGCAGGTGAACATGAATAATCGGCATGAAATCTCTCCTGTAACTTATGCGGCCTGATCCCATTGCGGTGACCATCCCGGGTTGATCAGCCGCCCGTCCGGACGGGCGAGGTCGAATATAGCACTCATTTCCTTGTCCGTCAGGGTGAAATCGAAAATGTCGATGTTGTTGCGGATGTGGTTTTCGCTGGCGGCTTTGGGGATGGCCGCGACAGAGGGCTGTTGCGTCAGCCAGCGCAGCGCAATCTGTCCCTCGCTCTTGCCGTATTTTTCGCCGATCAGTTGCAGCACCGGGTTGCCAGTAATCGCGCCGCGTGCCAGCGGGCTGTAAGCCGTGACCCACATATCGTGGGCGCGGGCGAAATCCGTCACCGGCTTCTGCGACAGGAACGGGTGATACTCTACCTGATTGTTGGCGATCTTGACGCCGTAATCATCCAGCACCGCGCGCATCATCGCGACCGGGTAATTCGATACGCCGATCAGGCCGGCCTTGCCGGATTGTTGTACGGCGGCCAGCGCTTCCACCTGTTCTTTCAGCGGCACGGTACTAACCGGCCAGTGCAGCAGCAACAGATCAACATATTCAGTGTTCAGCTTTTTCAGGCTCTCATCGACGGATGCAGCGAGTTTTGTTTTCGATACATTCTCCATCCACACCTTGGTGGTCAGGAAAACATCGCGCCGTTCGACACCAGAGCTCTTGAGGGCCTGACCGACTTCGGCTTCGTTCTCGTAAATCTGCGCCGTGTCGATATGGCGATAACCGATATCCAGCGCCAGTTCCGTCGCGCGCACGCATTCTGCGCCATACAGCTTCCATGTGCCAAAGCCCAGAGTCGGGATGCTCCTGTTCCTGATAGCAAGGGTTTTCATAGTGCATCCTCCGGTCGCTAATTTGACGCTGGTCTTTGTATCAGATACGATTTGGCTCAGGAATATCAAGGAGAGGCTCTCATCAAAGAGTCCATGTTATGTCTGAACAGGAAGACAAACGGTCCGCCTTCTGGGCTCGCCTCAGGGAAAACGCCCTGACCATCGTGACACGCGAACGTGATGATCTGCAAAAGCAGACCTGCCCGCCGGAATATTGTCTGTTGCCGGATGATCGCGATCTGATGAGCTTGCGCCAGCATATGATCAATCAGTTCAATAAAGATATCGAGCGTCTGAAGACGGATAACTGGCGGAGCCGCGCACTGGCATTATTTGCCATATGTATTATGGGCCCGTCGTATCAGCCTAAATAATCAATAATCACAATGACTTGCATAT
>JAMHVA010000073.1:0-4684 GCA_035904625.1 Alphaproteobacteria bacterium
GCTGCGATCCTCCCCTGTTCAAGGACAACCCGTGAAGAGAAGCGATCCATAACACGGCGATCATGCGTCGCGACGATCAGAGCCGCGCCTGTCCGCGTAGCCTGACTCTTCAAAAGATCGATCACGGCAAAAGAATTCGCATCGTCCAGCGCCGAAGTCGGCTCGTCTGCAAAAATAACAGAAGGGCGATTGATCAAGGCACGCGCGATAGCGACACGCTGCGCCTCGCCAAAGCTCAAATTCATAGCCTTTGCATCAGACAGATGTGCAATCGATAGGCTGGAAAGCGTTTCGGTGATGGCCGCATCATTGGCAGATCGACCCGCTGCATAAACAGCCAGTCGCAGATTATCGATGACACTCAGATGTTTCAGAATATGCAGGCCTTGCAGCACGAACCCAAACGATGCGCCGCGCAATCTGTCCATGTCAGGGGAAGATGCTGACGGCAACGGCTTGCCGTTATAGGAAACATCCCCCTGTGCGGGAGAGCGCAAACCCGCCAAAACCGACAGAAGCGTTGTCTTGCCACTGCCCGACGCGCCACACACAACCATGTCTGCGCGATCTTCAATATCCAGATGCGGAATAGAAAGAATATCCCGGTCAGCCGCCCGGCAGACCACGTCGTGAAGCGTAAATAACGCCATAACAGCCTCTTGGTTAAGACTGTTACTTTATAACGATAGAGAAACAGGAAATCAATCTTGATCGATCAAAGGCAGTTTCATGGCCTCGGCCAGTTCCCGCGCATAAATCTGGGCATCCGGCATATCGAGGAAATTTTTCACCTTCAGCGTATAGCCCTTGCGTGGATGCACCAGTTCAACCCGGTATAGCGTCGGGCGATCTTTACTCAGGGAGATTGTGACCCGCGCGCCTTTAAAACTGCTGGCCGGTTCGCCTTTATATTGATTGGTGACACACAGCCCCAGAAGAACCAGCGGATAGAAATCGACACGATCTTCATAAATGCGGTAACGGCCATAATCCGTCATGTTCGGCACGATCAGCTTCAGGATCGCCAGATATTCAAGAACGAAGAATCCGGCAACCAGCATCATGATCGCGTCTTTATCCAGCGGCAGATTGCTGATCTCGATCATGTTCAGCACCAGACTGATGGCAAACACGGCCATGGCCGAACTGAACAACAAAACCCAAAGCACAACAGGCCAGATTGAATGGCCTTCGATCGGGAAATGAATACGGGGCGAGCCGACTGATCCCTTGATTGATGTTTCAGTCATTACACACCCCTTCTCTTGTTTGATTAGTCGAAATCGGCTGGATTCAAGGCGCCGAAATTCGTCTGGACCGCCCAGAAACGCTCGATCATCTTGAGCGTATTATTCAACTCACCCAGTTTCTGCGGCGAGATATCAGTGCCCTTGATCTGCTCTTCATGGCGTTTGAACATGGCGCTGATCAGCGCGCACAGTTCCTTGCCCTTATCGGACAGGCGCACGCGGATCGAGCGTTTGTCATGCACCGAACGTTCCTGGATCAGGTAACCGTTCTCGACCATCTTCTTGACGTTATAGGACACGTTGGAGCCGAGGTAATAACCGCGGATCGTCAGTTCGCCGACCGTCATTTCATCATCACCGATATTAAACAGGATCATGCTCTGGACGTTGTTGATGTCCTGAATGCCCTTGCGGTCAAGCTCGATCTTCAGCACATCCAGAAAATGGCGGTGCAGGCGTTCAATCAGTTGGATCGCATCGTAGTAAACAGTCGCGGTCACGTTTCACTCTCCAGAGTCAGGTTCAGGAACAATTCAGAAGCGGTAGAACTACCAAAGTACAGAGTATTATAGCTTTATTATCAAAATGATAACGCAGTCTGCGGTTTATTCAACCTTTAAATGGGGCGTCCAGCCGCCGTCCGGTGGGCTCGAAATGGCTGAAAACCACGGCTTCCGTGACATTTTCCAGCCGATCCTGCGACCATTTCGGGGTTTTATCCTTATCGACCAGCACGGCCCTGACCCCTTCGAAAAACTCGACCCCGCGCATATAATGCTGCGCAATGACATAATCATCCTCGATGATCGTATCAAAATCCTGCCCTGCCGCCCGCTTCATCCGTTCAAACGTCACTTTCAGGCTGAGCGGTGACCGTGTTTCCAGCAATGCCAAAGTCTCTCCGGCCCATTCTGAACTTTCTTTCTTCAGGGACGTAAAAATCTCTTCGACGCTGCATTCGCTGAAGCATCGCTCAATCACATCGTCATGGCTACATAACGGCCCAACAACAACCGGATCACGATGATGATCGCCAATCGCGACCTCAGGACGCGTCCCGTTCTGTATGGCCGCCAGCATGTCAGGCAGCGCCGCCGCATAGGTATAATGCGAGGCAAAGCCGCCATAGACCGTATCTTCCGGGCCGATTGTCATGCCGCTGAGCGCGAGACACATCCCCATCGCCCCCGGTGCCTTGTTGAGGTAATAAGCGCTGGCAACATCCGGAAAAAAGCCGATCCCTGTTTCCGGCATCGCCCATTTTGTGTTTTCGGTGGCGACCCTGTAACGGCACGCTCCGGCAACGCCATAACCGCCCCCCATCGTAATCCCGTCCATCAGCGCGACGGTTGGCTTGGGATAATGATAAATCTGGCGGATCAGGCTGTATTCATCATGGAAGTAATGGTCATTCTGGGTAAGGTTATCGCGCTGCGCCCACGTGGCTTTGATATCGCCACCCGCGCAGAAGGCCTTGCCCCCCGCCCCGCGAAAGACCACGGTCCGGATTTCATCATCATCCTGCCAGTCGGAAAGACCGCGGGAAATCATCTGAATCATATTCTGGGACAAGGCATTAAGGGCAGCCGGGCGATTCAGCGTCACCACCATCGCAACACCCTGTTTTTCCGTCAGAATTTCTTGTTCGGTATTCGTTGACATCCCGCGCCCCAAAGGAGTTATATGTGCGCAAGATTAGGCCACACTCGCCCCAAGGATGCAAACGAAATGACCGTTTCCAAACCCCTGTCACTGGTTGGAAAGACCGCTCCGGAAATCCGCGCTTCAGTGGAGCCGCCGCTGGTGCGTATGCGCCGTCTGCGCCGCTCCGAGGGCATGCGCACACTGGTCCGCGAGAATGTACTGACCACTGCCGATCTGATCCTTCCGATGTTCGTGGAAGAAGACATTTCCGAACGCCAGCCGATCAAATCGATGCCCGGTGTTTTCCGCGAAACCGAAAAGTCGATCATCACCGCCGTGAAAGATGCTGGCAAAGCGGGCGTGAAGTCCGTCATGCTGTTTGGCGTTTCCCATCATAAGGATGATCATGGTACGGATTCACTCAAGGCCGATGGCCTGATGGCGCGCATGATCCGCAATGTGAAAGACGCCTGCCCCGATATGATCGTGATGGCCGACGCGTGCTTCTGCGAATACACCGACCACGGCCATTGCGGCCCGCTCGACGATCACGGTCATGTCATCAACGACCTGACACTTGAAAATCTCGCCATTCAGGCGGTCATCGCCGCCGATGCCGGTGCCGATATCATCGCACCATCGGGCATGATGGACGGCATGGTCTCCGCGATCCGTAGCGCGCTGGATGAAAACGGCCACGAAGATATCGCGATCCTGTCTTATGCCGCGAAATACGCCTCAGCCTTCTATGGCCCGTTCCGCGATGCCGCCGGATGCGCGCTGAAAAACGGCGACCGCAAAACACATCAGATGGACCCCGCCAACAGCGATGAAGCAATGCGCGAAGTGGCGCTGGATCTCGATGAAGGCGCCGACATGGTGATGGTCAAACCGGGCCTGCCCTATCTCGACATTATTCATCGCGTCAAAACCGACTTCCGCGTGCCGACCTTCGCTTATAACGTCAGCGGCGAATTCGCGATGCTGAAATTCGCGGCACAGGCTGGCGCGCTGGATTATGAACGCGCGCTGATGGAAATGATGATGGCGTTCAAGCGCGCCGGCGCCGACGGCATCCTGACCTATGCCGCCGTCGATGCGGCTAACCTTATTAATAAACGCGATTAAACATGGGGCTTGAAAGGCTGGGCTGTTACAGGCGCAGATTCTTCTGCGGGCTCGCAAGCCATGGCCTTCAGGAATGCCTTGAAATAGATGTGAGCCGGGCTTTTCTCGTGCATGGTATGCGCGATAATTTTCAAACCCGTTACAGGCAGAGGATTAACGCTGGTCTGTGAATACACAATGCGCCAGTCACCCTTGCTGATATCTTCACCGAAAAATGCCGCTGTCTGGTACGCTGCCCGCACATGCTTGCCGTACTGACGCCTGCGTTCATACAGGAGAGGCAAGTGAATGATCGTCCCCTGCGGGCTGCGCATCATCATGAACTGGGGAATGCGCGCTTCGGTCTTGAAACGGTCCGTTTCATCGTTGGCAAAAGTGATATCCACGATCGTGTTCACAACAGGTCCTTGCGCCTTGTCCGTACGGGCAGACATATGCCCGCGCCCCTCCACAGTATGAGCACCGGAATACTCCCCTGACCGGGTAAGCTTTCCGCTTCCGGAACGCACAGACCAGATGTCCGACAACCTATCCTTCAGGCACTTTTCAATAAGAGTGCCATGCCCGTAATGAAAAGGATCGAAAATCATGCCTGATTGGGTTTCAACGCTGCGAACGGCATCCGGCGGCGCATAATTCATCTGTGCTGCCATCAGAACGGC
>JAMHVA010000074.1:0-14922 GCA_035904625.1 Alphaproteobacteria bacterium
GATGAACGATTTCCTGACGCCGATGTCGGATCTGGTCATGCAGAACCGTGGGACCATTGATAAGTTCATGGGTGATGCGATGATGGCATTCTGGAACGCGCCGCTCGATGATCCCGACCATGCCCGCCATGCCTGTATGGCCGCGCTCAAGATGAATCAGGCGTTGCTTCCGATCAATCAGAAGCTGCGGAAAGATGCTGAGGCGCAGGGGCTCGAGCCTCTGGTTCTGCAGGCGGGTATTGGCCTGAACACCGGCCCGACATCGGTGGGGAACATGGGATCGCGCCAGCGTTTTGCCTATTCCGCGTTGGGGGATACGGTCAATCTGGCGTCGCGCCTTGAAGGGCAAACCAAGGGGTATGGCGTCAATATCCTGATCGGCCCCAAGACATATGAAGCGGTGCAGGATATGGCCGTGCTTGAACTGGATCTGCTGCGCGTCAAAGGCAAACAGGAGCCGGTCAAGGTTTATACATTGCTGGGGGCTGCCGATATGGCGGCGACGGATGGTTTCCGTGTCTGGAGGCAGGCGCATGACCGTATGCTACAGGCTTATCGCCAAGGTGATTTTACAATTGCGCAGGAGATCATCGGCGAGTGTCGCCGTTTGTCAGCGGGCGTGCTTGATAAATACTATGACGTCTATGGCGAACGCATCGCAGAGCTGACAAAAAACCACCCCGGCGATGGCTGGGATGGTGTTTTTGTGGCAACCAGTAAATAAATCAGACGATATTCACCGTAATATTCTGATCGATCAGCAGTTGATATCCATCCCCATGTGTATAGACATTATATCCGCTGGTGGTCCCGGCAAATGTCAGTCCGGTCAATGTTGCGACCTGAGGCTCGCTGGCTCCGACTTGTGCTGTTCCTTTCAGGTTATCGATGTTCAATGTTTCTACATCGGCATCACCTGTTTCATCGAAACGAAGCGTATAGCGGTTGCCGTAGCCCATGTTCGTGTAGTCATTGCTGCTTTGCATCAGGCTGAAGATGTCATTCAGGCCGATATTCACGGATTGCGGTGTTCCTGACATTCCGAAGACGAATTTCTCGATGCTCTCAAGCTTGCTCAGATTCATCAATCCTGTTGCTGATGTCAGGAAATGCGCAGCATCCAGACCGCTCCCACCATCCAGGCTTCTGATAATGCCGCTTTCAAGATTCATGGTATCGTTTCCGGCCCCGCCGCTGAAGCTGACCATGTTATATCCATTGCTCTCCAGAATATTGGCACCGGCATCGCCGACAACCGCATCGCCAGCACTGTTTGCGAAGGCATTCGAGTCGCCTGATGTCAGGTTCGCCACATGGATACTCTGGCTTCCGATATCACCTTGCGACGGCTTGCCATACACGACAAAATAACCGCCTTTGTCATCATTCAGTTCGGGCGAACTGAACAGAACATCGCCAAAGCCATCACCGTTCTGGTCGCCGATTCCTGAGGCAAAGAGGCTGAAATCATCAGTTGTTGGGTTGGCGAGGTGGCCCGTCAGATCAAATGTCATCGAAAACAGTTTGTCCTGATTGGCGCTGACCCACGTATTGTTCAGCGTAATTGCCGCTGGCAAAGTTCCATTGCCGTAAAGGATATAGGCTTCGACGGTGCTTCCATTGCGTGTGGCAAAGAACATATCGCTGAAACCATCGCCGTTGAAATCGCCAGCCGAACCACCGCCGATCAGCATTTCATTGGGGTCGGAATAGACCCTCATGCCGATCGCGCCAGCCGCGCCACCGAAGGAAACCCATCCCGCACCTTCAAGGTCGCCATCGGCGTCAGCATTATAGCCAGTGGCCGCAATCAGGAGGTCGGATTTTCCGTCACCGTTAATGTCGCCCAAGTCCCATAAGGGCATTTCAAGGCTGCTCGGGTCGATCGGGATGCCATTGATCGCATTCACCGAACCCGCGTTACCGGATTGATTGCCGTAATAAATTTTTGCGAAACCATTTCCACCGACGGCCAGATCGCCGTAGCCATCGCCGTTATAATCGCGCATTCCCGTCATCGACAGGCCGTAGAAATCAAACGATGCGCCGCCAGAGGCAAAAGACGTGGGTGTAAGGCCGCTGAAACTGAAACCGCTATAGCCAAGGAATTTATAAACACCGCCGAATGACCCACCCAGGCCTTCAGCACCGAAGAATGCATCGCCGACACCATCGCCGTTAAAGTCCGTAATGCCGACGGATGACCCCAAACTGTCGCCGCCCGTGGTTCCCATAGCCGTTGCCGTTGTACCACTGTTTCCTGAGTGAAGCCCGACGATCCCCCTGTCTGTGGACCCGCTGTCATAGAGCGGGCGGCCCGATGCAAAATCAAGCTTGCCATCAAGGTTAAAGTCATAACCGCCGCCGGCGACACTGACATCCTCGCCGCTTCCGCCTCCGAGGTAATCAGAAAATGAACCGCCATCAACATATATATGAGTACTTCCTGCGCTGGCTTCGTTCGCGACAGCAAAATCATAACTGCCGTTACGGTCAAGATCGCCCAGAAATGCATTCGAATAGCCGGTTCCGCTCGTGAGACCATTGGCCCAGTGATATCCGTCACCTGCCCCCAGCGTGTTGAGGTTCAGTGGGGCGGGCCCTGCTGTTACCGTATCGTAATCCCCCAGATTCGCCTGAATACTGGTGGTGTCCATGCGGCCATCGGCGATGCGTACGTTCACGACAATATCGCCGATCACATCATTGAGATTCATCGTACCGATTGTCGTTTCACCGGCAGCGGTCAGGATGATTTCATACACACCCGGGCCGACCCATTTCAGGGCAAAAAGCGCATTACCGCCCACATCGGCAGGGACGCTGACAAAGTTCATAACCGCACCGGGATATCCCAGCGTTGTGTAAGCCCGCCCCACAACGTCGCCCTGAAGCGCGTCATCATCGACCTTCATTTCCAGTACCAGCTTCAGCGGCGGCAGGGCTACATGCCCTGTGCCTGTTGTATCTCCGGCGGGCATCACATTGGCATCCGTTTTCGGCGGTAATGGGGCTGCCAGCGGAGCCGGTGCCGTGCCGAGTACCGGCATGATTGTCGTGCCTGTGAAATCTGTCGACGTTGTACTGCTATACGGATCAACCGGTTTCAGCATTGTATTTTGCAGGAAGTCGGTGCTCGCGGGGTCTTCATAAACATTGTAAGTGTCTGTCTGCGTTTTTGGTGCTTCCGGTTCGACGACGGGGGGTTCCCCTTCGGGGGCGGCCTGCGTTTCACCGGCGCCTTCTGCAGCGCCGTCCGTTGGGGACAGGTTCTGATCGGTTTCGGGGATTGTGCCTTCCTGTTCCGGCGCTGCCGACATACCATCGGGGGCTGTGTTCTGCTGTTCCGGGGCTGCCGGTGCGCCATCAGGGGCTGTATTCTGTTGCTCCGGCGTTGCGTCCTGCGCCGGTGTGACATTCAACGTATTGAAGAAGGTTTGCGCCACGGGTTGCAGCGCGCCGTAACTTGTCTTCATGCCATCGGCATCCATCTGGCCCATCAGCTGGATCTGGGAGTCAACGGTCGTCAGCTTTACAGTTTCATACTGATCGGCCAGCGTAATTTCAGCGACATTGTTACGAATGACGATAGCACCTTCCACCACCGTGATCTGGCTTTCGCCGTCGGGATTGATCGTTCCGGCAATCGTCGTGCCGCGAATACCGATGGAACCCACCGGTGTGTCAATCTGCACATCGTCCGGGTCATCACGACCGATCAGGCCGGATGTGAACACGAACATGCCGCGCAAGATCGATACATTCGTCTCGCCGCCCTGTGTGGCGGGATCAAATACATATTCATCAATCGCCATCCGCGCGTTGTTGGATACGGCAAAGGATGACTCATCCAGGAATACGATATTGACCGCGCCCGCAGCGCCGGTTTCAATCACGTCGCCCTGATGGATTTCCATGCCCAGTGCCACGGGCTCCGATGTTCCGTCCGTACGGGTTACGGTCGCATCTCCTGAAACTTCCTTCACCAGACCGATGGCCGAGGCGTCATTCGCCGTTTCGTTTGCCGCATATGTGGCCGGGCCGTCGCTGTGCGCAAATGACTGCACCATCTCGGGTGATAACTGGCTTCCCTGTGCCGATGTGATCGTCGGGGCCGGCAGAGCTGCAAAATAACCTTCAATCACGGTTTCGTGGCCGTCGGATGAGCGCAGGACCAGATCTTGTCCATCGCGGGCGATGTCGCCCTTGGCGATGAAGTCGCCGTCCGGAAGCACGATGTTCGTTTGCCCTTCGGCGCTCAGAACGGTGAGTTTACCGTCAGATTCCCCGGATGCATGGTTCCCGGATTGACCGCCCTGATCATCGTGAATAATGCGTGCCATGACTATGTTTCCCCAAATGCAGGCCCTGAAGCGGGCTGTTGCTTTAAATTCCCAAATCAATGCGTAAGCGCTTTTTCATTCCCCCGGCCCGGTCGCGTTACACGCTTTGCCTGTTAAAATTCCCCATGGCAAACGTGCGGTTACAAGCCGCGTATTCTTTATTTTAATCGGATACACCTTAAGAACGGGTAATTATTACCTTGAATTTTAACTAATCCGGCGGGCGCCGGGAAGGGGATCAGGCAGAGATTTTGAGCGGCTGCCAGCTTTTCAGCAGGTCGATAACCTTTTGTTCCGGCAGCGGTTTTGCGAAATGATAGCCTTGTGCGGCTTCGCATCCCATATCGCGCAGGATCGCGGCCTCTTCGCGGGTTTCGACGCCTTCGGCAATAATATTTAAGCCCATATTCTGGCCCAGCCCGATAATCGAGCGCACCAGTTCCAGACTGCGGTTGTCTTTTTCCATCGCCCGGATGAAGCTCTGGTCGATTTTCAGGGTCTGGATCGGGAAGTAATAGAGATAGCTTAAGGACGAATAACCGGTGCCGAAATCATCGATGGCAATGCCCATGCCGGCATCCCGGCATTTCTGCAAGGTGTCTTTCGCGTTGTCCGGTTGTTGCATCAGCAGGCGTTCGGTGATTTCCAGCTTGATCTGCCACGGTTTCAGGCCGCTGGCAGCGGTCGTGCCAACCGTGTTTTCGACAAAACCGGATTCAACAAAATCGTGACTGGAGAAATTAACGCTGACATACAGTTTTTCTTTCTGGCCCAGCGCGGATTCGATCCGCTTGAGAGCCGCGCATGATTCCTTCAAAGCCCATTTGCTGGCCTCGATGATCAGGCCACTTTTCTCGGCGATCGGAATGAAAATACCCGGCGAGATAAAACCTTTCTCGGGATGGGTCCAGCGCATCAGCGCTTCAAACCCGATCACATCGCCGCGGTCCAGATCAATGATCGGCTGGTAATGCAGTTCCAACTGATCGTTTTCCAGCGCATGTTTGAATTCGTTGGCAATCTTCACCGACTCAACCACGTCGCTTTGCGTGGCATAATTGCGTTCCAGAATCTCGGGTGGCGGTACGGCGGCGCTTTCATGCAGGATCTCTGCGCGTGTCAGCGTATCGCGGAAACGCGTCAGGATGACTTGGGAAATCATCTGGATAACGGGGTCTGATGATTTCAGGCGCTGGGCAAAATCCTCGCGCGTGATTTCCAGCATCTTGCAGTCTTTCAAGGCTTTGACGGTGGCAACACGGGGCGCTTCATCGACGATGGCCATTTCACCAATAATCGTACCGGGGCCGCGTGTGCTGATGATTTGTGTATTGCCATCGGAACGGCAGATGGAAATTTCAACCTGACCGTCTTCGATGATATAGGCGCAATCGCCTTTTTCACCCTGTTTCAGGATGATATCGCCAGCTTTGAACATGCGTCTGGATTGCTGCTCGCTCATGAAAAGCGCTTATGTCCTTGTGTTCTTCTTATATCCCCACGAGCAACCGCGGGACGGCCACTCAAATTCATGTTTACTATGCGGGATAAGGGGTTAGCGGGTGGTTAACAAGAATACGTTTGTCTGTATTTATGATGGGATAATTTGGCTTCGCCTGCAATCCTCTTCGTGCGGGCGGGGTTGATCGCTTGGCAAAGGCCCGATTTGATCGCATAATGGTGCCTGATTATAACGTCCTGTTATTTCGGAAATAATTCTTTTCATGACCCCTTTTGCAATCCTGATCCTGTATGTGGCCTTCCGGCTCAAGCAATTTACCTGCGATTTCCTGCTTCAGAACGACTGGATGGCCCTGAACAAGGGCAAGCCGGGCCGGGAGGGGTACAAGGCCCTGTTTACCCATACGGCTGTCCACGGTCTGGGGACCACCCTGATCCTGCTGGCGCTGGCGCCGCAATTCTGGTGGCTGGGGCCGGTCGATTTTGCCCTGCATGCGCTGGTGGATCGTCTGAAAGGTGTGTTTACCTATAAAAGGGGCTGGACCTATACTGACCGCTGGTTCTGGTGGTCGTTCGGGATGGACCAGGAAGCCCATAACTTTACCCACCTGGCTTATATCCTGCTGATTATCGCGGCTTCCGGTGGCGTTCAGCTCTAGGATTTTCGCGGATTTTTCAGCTTGACATGGCGGGGGCTATATCGCTATTGTCCGACCCTGATCAAGAATTCGAGCAAGGAAAAGTGCGATGAAAGTCGTTAACTCATTGAAAACATTGAAAGTTCGTGACCGTAACTGCAAGGTCGTCAAGCGCCGTGGCCGTGTATACGTCATCAACAAAAAGAACCCGCGCATGAAGGCACGTCAGGGCTAATCGCCGCTGCCTGTTTTCCACGCATCGAAAACCCCGCCGAAGACATCTTCAGGCGGGTTTTTTACGTCCTTATGATTTCCTTATGATTTCTTAGCCATTCTTAAGGGAAGATGGCGGGAGAAGGGGAATATCATGGACGATCTCAGGAATGAGGATGCCGATACCTTTTACCAGCGGGTTTTGCCGCAGCTGGAAAAGCTGGAGGTTGTCCGGAATGTCAAGCTTGCCAGTTACCACTTTCGCCGCCGTATCGGCATTCCGCTGGCGGCTGTCCTCACACCGATATGTGCGGTGTTCGATTTCCTGCTGCTGATGTGGCAAAAGGGCAATGACGATAGCGGCGCCGGGGTCACCTTTGTGGTGCTGGGCGCGCTGTACTGGTGGGTGACGCAGCCCAAGCGTCAATATGCGAAAGCTTATAAGAAAGACATCCTGCCCGAGATCGCCAAGCTGTTCGGCAACCTGCGCTATGGACTGAATGGAAAAATTCCGATGGAAGAACTTCGGCCTTCAAAGATCATCCCTTCGCATGACAGTTATGATGCTGATGATTATTTCATTGGCGAATATAAGGGCGTGAAAATAGAAATTTCAGAGATGACGCTGGAACGCGAAAGCGGCTCCGGCAAGAATGCGCATAAAACAACTGTATTCAAAGGGCTGGCCATTTTGATCGCGATGCCCCGCCAGAAATTCCACGGCCATACGGTGCTGATGCAGGAGGTTGGCCGTTTCGGCAAATGGTTCCAGAAACAAACATCGGGTCTCAAGCATGCGGATCTTGTCGATCCGCAATTCGAGAAGGCGTTTGATGTGTTCACCAACGACCAGGTCGAAGCGCGTTACCTTGTTGATCCTAAAATGATCGAGAACTTGAAAACCATGCGCGATGTTTATAACGCCGAGAGTTTTTCAGCGGCCTATTTCAGCAACCAGATTCTGGTGATGCTGCCTTCCGATCATAACTACTTCGAACCGGCGAATATCGGTGTACCGGCCACCGACCCGCAGACGATTATCAGCATGAAAGAGGAACTGGCGCTTGTGCTGAACCTTGTCGATTATCTCGAGGTTTATGATGCAGTCTCGCTGCACCGGGCACAGAAAGACGGAACCCTGCCGCCGGAGGCGCAGGCCCCGCCGGAAGAAAAGCTGATCCCGGGAATGCCTTGACATAATTTTGCATTCCGTAAAATGAAAATGGCGTGATTGTGGCTTATTTTCTAAGGTGTGCATCTTTGTGAGTTCAGGCGAAGAATCACTGTGCGGACCTGTGCCCGATCTGCTATAAACCAAGCCAATTCAACATTTTTCTAGCGAAAGTGCGCTTATGTTCTCGAAACTTTTTGGTTTCATGTCGGCGGATATGGGTATTGATCTGGGCACGGCCAATACGCTTGTGTATGTCCGTGATCGCGGGATCGTTCTGAACGAGCCGTCCGTTGTCGCCATCTCAATGGTCAACGGCAAGAAAACCATTCTCGAGGTGGGCAACGAAGCGAAGCAGATGCTCGGGCGCACACCCGGTAATATTGTGGCTATCCGTCCGTTGCGCGATGGCGTGATTGCTGACTTCGATGTGACCGAAGCGATGATCAAGCATTTTATCCGCAAGGTGCACAACCGCCGCTTCGGCGTCAGCCCGCGCATGATCATCTGCGTGCCCTCGGGGGCGACCCCCGTTGAGCAGCGTGCCATCGTTGAATCCGCACAGAGCGCGGGCGCGAGCGAGGTGGCGCTGATCGAAGAGCCGATGGCTGCCGCAATCGGTGCCGGTCTGCCGGTGACGGAAGCCACAGGGTCAATGGTCGTCGATATTGGCGGCGGCACCACGGAAGTGGCCGTGATTTCGCTGGGCGGTATCGTGTATTCGAAATCCGCGCGCGTGGGCGGCGACAAGATGGATGATGCGATCATCAATTACATCCGCCGCGTTCACAACCTGCTGATCGGTGAAACGACAGCCGAGCGCATCAAGAAAGAAATCGGCACGGCTTGCCCGCCGACCGACGGCGAAGGCCGCAAGATGGAGATCAAGGGCCGCGACCTGATGAATGGCGTACCGAAAGAAATCGTTGTTACAGAACGCCAGATGGCAGAAGCGCTGGCGGAACCGGTCGGCCAGATCGTCGAAGCTGTGAAAGTGGCGCTGGAACATACGCCGCCGGAACTGGCTGCCGATATCGTCGATAAGGGTATTGTCATGACGGGCGGCGGTTCGCTGCTCAGCAATCTCGATTATGTCCTGCGCCATGCCACGGGGCTGGCGGTGACGATTGCCGATGATCCGCTGTCCTGTGTGGCGCTGGGTGCCGGTCATGCGCTTGAGGAACTGAAGAACCTCAAGGGCATTCTGATTAATGGCAACTTTTACTAAAAGTCTATCGATCCTGCATACGCGGGAATATCTGATCCGGTGCGGGTTTTCTGCGTGACGAATCTGGGTATTTTTTGTTAGACTTGTGAAATGAAGGGTTGCTTCGGCCCTTGTTTCCTTTTAGCAGTTTCTTGGTTTTTTGACACTATAGTGGACTGACGTTACATCTGGTCCATTTATTTTCGATAACGAAGGATTCAAAGACTTGCGCGTACGTTCACGCCCCAGAAGTCTGATCAGAATAGCCACCCTGCAGGGGTGGGGGCCTCGTACCACGTCTATCTTCTTTGCTTCCGTTGCGCTCATCCTTTTCATGTTCTCATTCGCCAGCCCTAACAACATGCGCACCTTGCGCACCGGCACGGCTGATATATTTGCGCCGGTGCTGGCGGTCGTCAATTATCCGGTCGATCAGGCGGCGTCCTATGTGCGCGCGGTCAGCGGTCTGGCTGAAATGCAGGCCGAAAATGCCCGCCTGATGCAGGAAAATGCCCGCCTGCGCGAGTGGTATCACGCCGCTATGCAGCTCAAGACTGATAACGATTCGCTGCAAAAGCTTCTGAAGGTCCAGATCGAGCCGCAGCATACATTTATCACCGCGCGTATCATCGCCGATTCCGACACGGCTTTCGTTCGCAGCGTGCTGGTGATGGCCGGGGCTGACAACGGTGTCGATAACGCGCAGGCTGTTCTGGGCGGCGAGGGCCTGATGGGCCGTATCATCGAGACCGGTCAGCGTTCGGCCCGCGTCCTGTTGCTGACTGACATGAATGCCCGCGTTCCGGTTTTCGTCGGTGCCAGCAATATGCGCGCCATGCTCGCCGGTAACAACACCGACATGCCGGAACTGATCCATCTGCCGCCGCAAGCCGACATGAAGGTGGGCGACCGTGTGACGACATCCGGCCATGGGGGGCTGTATCCGCATGGCATCCCTGTCGGCGAAGTCGTGGCCGATAAAACCGGGGCCTTAAAAGTCCGCCTGTATGCCGATATCGATCATGCGACTTATGTCCGCGTGGTGCGCCGTACCGACGATCCAAATCTGAGGATTGCCCCCCCGGAAACGACCGCGGCGGATTGACCCCCCGGCGCTCTGTCTTTACATTCACCCCATCATGGCCAAGCGTAGAAAAAGCCGGAACTCCGGCATTTCCGAGATTTCACTCTCGCGGAGGGGATTGGAAACAATCGTCCGCCTTTTCATCGCTTATGCGCTGCTGGTCCTGCTGTTCCTTTTGAACCTGACGGCGATCCCGGTTCCTCATGCCGGGCTGATCAAGCCGCAACTGGTTCTGATGGCCGTGTATTACTGGGCGATTTTTCGACCCACGCTGATTCCGACATGGCTGTGTTTCATCGTCGGCATTCTGCTGGATATCTTGTCCGGGATGCCGCCGGGCTTGCAGGCGTTTGTACTGGTTGCGGTCCAGAGTATCGTCCGGGACCAGCGTAAATTCATGATGGCGCAGCCTTTCATTTCGATCTGGGCGATTTTCGGCTTTGTTGCCACCGCCGCAGCGCTGATCCAGTGGGCGTTGTTTGGCCTTGCCAACGAGATGCAGTGGCCGGCGCTGGTGCCGCTGGGGGCCAGTGTGATCGTGACCATGTGCCTGTTTCCGGTTGTGACGCTGGCCTTGCTGGGGACGCACCGTCTGCTATCGCCATCCGCGCGCCATAGCTATTCATAGAGGGGCGGAATGGAACGGGATCAGGACAGAACTGATAAATTCTCGCGCCGCGCTTTCGTCGTCGGCGGGATTCAGGGGTTGCTGCTGGGCACGCTGGTTGGGCGGCTGGGCTGGTTGCAGATCGCCGAAAGCCAGCGCTATCGCACTCTCGCTGAAAGCAATCGCATCAATGTGCGTCTTGTAGCACCACCGCGCGGCCTGATCATCGACCGCACCGGCAAATTGCTGGCGATCAACGACCAGAATTTCCGTCTGGTGGTTATTCCCGAACAAACCGACAGCATTGAAACCACGCTGCGCCGTCTGCGTTCTTTTGTCGAGTTGCCTGACAAGGAGATTACGCGCCTTTTGAAACAGGCCAAAAAGAACCCGCGTTTCTTCCCGCTGGAGGTCAAAGAAAATCTCGACTGGGAAACCGTGTCGAAGGTCGAGGTCAATCTGCCAGAGCTGCCGGGTGTCGCGATTGATGTCGGCGAGGTTCGCAGCTATCCCATGGCGTCGGCCACAGCGCATATCCTCGGTTATGTCGGCGCGGTCAGCAAGAATGATGAAAGCACGGATCCGCTGTTGAAAATGCCGGGTTTCAAGATCGGCAAGACGGGGCTTGAGAAAACATACGACAAGGCCTTGCGCGGCAAGGCTGGCAGCGCCGAGGTCGAGGTTAACGTGGTCGGGCGCGAAGTACGCGAATTGCGCCGTACGCCGGCTGAACCCGGCAAGGTCCTGAAGTTGACGATTGACGCCGATTTACAGGATTTCGCGCAAAAACGCTTGCTGGAACAGCGCAGCGCGTCCGCCGTGGTGATGGATGCGCGTTCAGGTGAAGTTTATGCTCTGGCGTCTTCCCCCAGTTTCAATCCGAATGATTTTGCCAAGGGTATTCCCGCCGATTTGTGGGAAGGCTTGCTGGCTGATCCGGCTCTGCCGTTGAACAACAAGGCGGTTGGCGGTTCATATCCGCCGGGCTCGACGTTCAAGATGATCACGGCGATGGCCGCACTGGAGGCCGGATTGATCAATGAACATACGACGCAGTTCTGCCCGGGTCATTACGATCTGGGCAATGCGCGGTTCCATTGCTGGAAGCGCGGCGGGCATGGCACTGTGAATGTCGTGAGCGCATTGCAGGAATCATGCGATACGTTCTTTTACAAGATCGCGGTTGATCTGGGGATTAACCGTATCTCCGAGATGGCCAAGCGGTTCGGCCTCGGGGCCAAGCTTGATTTCGAGTTGCCGGAGGAGCGCGGCGGGCTGATGCCGACGACGCAGTGGAAGAAACAGAACCTGAAAGACATCTGGCATCCGGGCGAGTCCATCGTATGTTCGATCGGGCAGGGTTATGTGCAGGCGACACCGTTGCAACTCGCTGTCATGACCGCGCGCATGGTCAATGGCGGTTATGCGGTCAAGCCGTGGGTCACCGGGTATGTTGGTGATGATTTCACCCATGATGAACCATGGGAGAAAATCGGCGTGAAGCACAAAAATCTGGAACTGATGATGAAGGGCATGGACCGCGTGGTGAATATGCCGGGCGGCACGGCCATGGGGTCGCGGATCACCGAAGAAGGCATGGAAATGGGCGGCAAGACGGGGACGTCACAGGTCAAGCGCATCACCGCCGACGAACGCGCGCGCGGTATCAAGCAAGAAGATCTGCCGTGGAAATATCGTCACCATGGCCTGTTTGTCGGTTATGCGCCGATACATAGTCCGCGTTATGTCTGTTCTGTTGTCGTCGAGCATGGCGGCGGCGGGTCTGCCGTGGCCGCGCCGGTCGCGCGTGATCTGCTGCTGGAAACCCAGAAGCGCAATCCCGGCGCTGTGACACTCCGGCCTGTTTCATCTTCGCCGAAGAAGGACAGTTTCCCGCCGCGCAAACCCAAAGATGACAGTGAGGAAAGATAGATCATGAGTTTTTCCTTCGATTTCCAGACCGAGCAGAGCTTTTCGCGCAAGTTCTTTCATCTGAACTGGGGGCTGGTCGCTCTTGTGACGCTGATTGCGGCGATCGGGTTTATGGCCTTGTACTCGGCGGCGAACGGGAATCTTGATCCGTGGGCTTCTAAGCAGATCATCCGTTTTTGCGTCGGCTTTATCATCATGCTGGGGGTGGCGATGATTGATATTCGCTTCTGGTATCGCATGTCATATCCCATCTTTATTATCGGTTTCGTTCTGCTGGTCATCGTTGAATTCATGGGCCAGATGGGGATGGGCGCGCAGCGCTGGATCAATCTCGGGTTCATACAAATCCAGCCATCGGAACTGATGAAGCTGGCCATCGTCATGGCGATGGCGCGTTATTTCCACACATCGACGATGGACGATATGCGCCGCCTGTCGTTCCTGATCGTTCCGGTGCTGATGGTATTGCTGCCGGTGGGGCTGGTGCTGTTGCAGCCCAACCTCGGCACGGCGACGATCATGATGGTGGATGGCGCGACAATGCTGTTTATTGCTGGCGCACCCTTGTGGCTTTATTTTCTCGGGGCGGCGTCGCTGGTCGTCATGGTTCCGGCGGTATGGCATTTTTACATGCACGATTACCAGAAACAGCGCGTCCTGACCTTCCTTGATCCGGAATCCGATCCGCTGGGCTCGGGTTACCACATCACCCAGTCCAAAATCGCGCTGGGGTCGGGCGGGATCGAGGGGCGGGGCTTCCTGCAGGGGACGCAAAGCAAGCTCGACTTCCTGCCGGAAAAGCAGGCCGACTTCATTTTCACGCTCTGGGCGGAAGAATGGGGCCTGTTCGGTGGCACGTTGCTGCTGGTGCTGTTCGGGCTGGTTTTTCTATATTGTGGCTGGATCGCTTTCCGCTGCCGCCATGCCTATGGCCGTTACCTGGTGTTTGGTCTGATGGTGAATTTCTCGCTCTATGTTTTCATAAATGTGGCAATGGTGATGGGCCTGATTCCGGTTGTCGGCATTCCTCTGCCTCTGGTATCATATGGCGGCACGGCGATGATTGCCTGCCTTGTTGGTTTTGGCCTGATTATGTCGGCCAGCATTCACCGGGACGCCAAGCTGGCCCGGTTCTGACATCGAAAGAAGAGATGAGTTCCCATGTTTGACATGTTTACCGACCCGACCCTGTTCGCAGGGTTCGCAACGCTTGTGTTGCTCGAGGTTATTCTGGGCGTCGATAACCTGGTTTTCATCGCCATTCTGGCGGACAAGCTGCCACCGGCACAGCGCGACAAAGCCCGCATTCTGGGGCTGGGGCTGGCGCTCGGCATGCGCCTGATCCTGCTGGCCAGCATTTCGTGGCTGGCGACGCTGACCGACCCTCTTTTTACCGTCTTTAACCATGCATTCTCGGGGCGCGACCTGATCCTGTTCCTCGGGGGCCTGTTCCTGCTGACCAAGGCGACGAAGGAAATTCACCACCGTCTGGAAGGCGTCAACGAACATACCGGCAAGCCGAAATATGTCCCGGCGTTCTGGGTCGTGATTACCCAGATCGTCGTGCTGGATGCCGTGTTCTCCCTTGACGCCGTTATTACAGCGGTTGGTATGACGCATCACCTGCCGACGATGATGATGGCTGTGATCGTTGCCATGGGTATCATGATGTGGGCCAGCAAGCCGCTGACGACCTTCGTCAATGCGCACCCCACGATTGTCATGCTGTGCCTTGGGTTCCTGCTGCTGGTGGGTTTCAGCCTCGTGGCGGATGGTCTGGGCTTCCACATTCCGAAGGGTTATCTGTACGCCGCGATCGGTTTCTCGATCCTGATCGAGGGGTTCAATCAGACGCGGACAATCAAGCACCGCAAACGTCTTGAGGAAACGGTGGATTTTCGTGAAAAGACAGCTGATGCCGTGATGCGCCTGCTGAAGGGCAGTCAGTCCGGCATATCGGCTGTCAGTGAAGAAGATATGGCCGTGCTGCTGAAGCAGGGTGCCACTGAAGATATCTTCAAGCCTGAGGAAGAAAAAATGATCCGCGGTGTCCTGTCGTTGTCGGAGCGTGATGTGCGCTCGATCATGACGCCGCGGCCTGAGCTACACTGGATTGATGTCGAGGAGCCGCTGGAACAAATCCTGAAAGAGATCGAGGAAAGCAGCTATTCCCGCTTGCTGGTTTGCCGCGGCAATATCGACGAGATCGAAGGCGTCATTAATAAGGATGATCTTCTGTCGCTGTATATCGACAAGAAGGCGATCA
>JAMHVA010000075.1:0-8254 GCA_035904625.1 Alphaproteobacteria bacterium
CTTGCCTTGCTCGGCATTATCGACGACGCCGATCTGGCTCAGGGCCAGTTTCAGCGCAGACGGTGCCTTTACATGTGGCTCGAGCGTTGTCGCGCCATAGGGCAGGGACGGCAGATCAGCAATGGTCACATTGCTTTCCATCCAGACAATCGGCGCGCCTTCATCGGTTGAGGCGGTCAGAGTGTCACCCAGCGCGCGGGAGAGCGCCGTCTCAAAACCTTCATCAGCCTGAACATCTTCCAGAACGGCACGGAAACCGTCTTCGGAGTACATTTCAAGGACTGAACCCAGTGTACGGACTTCGGCTTCCAGACGTGATTTCTCGGTGGAACGAAGCTGCACGGTTTCACGCGCTTCTTCGCGTTTCGCGCGGGCTTCCGTGATCGCGTTTTCCAGTGAATCGATTTTACCGCGCAGGGACTCTGTTTCCGTCTCCAACGTTTCAATCTCGGTACGCAGTTGGGCAATCGCCTCATCCTGTCCACTGTCAGCCTTTTTGGCTTCCAGTGTCTGGCGGACGTTGGCAAGGCGGGATTTGACGGCATCCATGCGTCCCTGATCGGTCGCAATCTGCTGTTCAAGACCTTCGCGTTTGGCTTTGTCGGAAGCCGCAGCTTGCATCAATGTCGTAAATTCAGTTTCAAGCTGGTCGACTTCGACCTGAATTTCATCACGGGTGGTCTGGCGCAGGGCAATTTCACGTTCCTGATTTTCTTCACCGGCGCGCAATGTCGCTTCTTCAGATTCGATGCGCTCTAGTACTGCCGAGTTCTCGGTCAGGCTTTCGTTTTCGTGGGCGCGGTCGGCGGTCGTTGTTTCCAGCTGAGCTTTGGCTTCCTCAACGGTTGCTTCGATACGCAGCGCTTCATCTTCCAGACGCTGCAGCGCCAGTTTCTGAACCTGCAGACGGGCACCGAATTCCGCATCCTGCTGGCGCAGGTCTGGCAGATCGGCTGATTGAGTATTTTGCGTGCGTGTCAGTTGGCTGACGGTCAGCATGCGCTCGGCCACACGGCTTTCGATCTCGTCGAAGCTCGACTTGATTTCATGCAGGCGTTCCGAAGCACGGCGCCATTCCAGTGTGCCAATCATGACTTCCAGTTGACGGATCTGGGCGCTCAGGTTGCGGTATTTTGCTGCCTGACGAGCCTGCTTTTTGAGTTCTTGCAGACGGCCTTCCATGCTGCCGACAATATCATCCAGACGTTTCAGATTGTTATCTGCCGCGCGCAGGCGCAATTCGGCCTCATGGCGACGGGCATAGAGGCCGGTAATCCCGGCGGCCTCTTCAAGGATCATACGGCGATCGACAGGCTTAGCCTGAATCATCGTCGTTACTTTGCCCTGAGACACAAGGTATGGCGAACCGGCACCGGCACGCAGATCTGCATACAGCAGTTGCACGTCGCGGGCGCGAACAGTTTTACCGCTGATTTTATAGTCAGAGCCTTTTTCGCGTTCGATACGGCGCACGACTTCGATCTCTTCCAGTTCGTTGAACTGGCCGGGGGCCGTGTGTGCGGTATTATCGAGAACAACGGTGACTTCCGCAAAATTGCGGGCAGGGCGCTTTTCCGTGCCGTTGAAGATCACGTCTTCCATGCTGCCCGAACCGCCGCGCATACGCTTGGACGATGTTTCGCCCATGCTCCAGCGCAACGCCTCGACAAGGTTGGATTTGCCGCAGCCGTTTGGCCCGACGATACCCGTCAGGCCCGGGCCGATATCCAGCTCTGTCTTCTCGACAAAAGACTTGAAACCATTCAGGCGAAGCTTGGAAAACTGGATCATATTATTGTTCAACCTTCTCCTGCGGCAGATGGGCGTCGATCTTCTTTTTGAATTCACTGTACGGCAGCGCGCCCGAGAATGTTTCCTTGCCGTTAATTACAAAAGACGGTGTTGACTTGATACCATGTTTATCTTGAGCTTCTTGCATGGTAGCTGTGATTTTTTCCTTACGCCCAGTGTCATTCAGGCACTGCTCCAGCATGTCTTCAGAAGCACCCAGCAGCTTGGCGTTTTGTTTCAGGATCTGGCGATAGTTCTGGTCGAAAGCCCATTTATCCTGCTGCTCGAACAGGAAAGAAACGAACTGGTGGTAACGCTCTTCCGGCATGCAACCCGCGATCAGCGCGGCATCCAGGGCCGAAGCACTGGTCGGGAAGTGTACGAGTTCAAAATATACCTTACCGGTATCGATCAGCTCTTTCTTGACCTCGGGCAGGGTATGATTGTGAAATTCAGCGCAGTGGGAGCAGCTGAGTGACGCATACTCGACGATTTTTACCGGGGCAGACGGATCACCCATCGCATAGGTTTTGCTGGAAACAGGCGTCGTTGTATCCGCGCTGGCGGCATGGTCATGCGCATGTTCACCGGCAGATGGCTGAATTGACGCTTCGGCTGCAGTGGCTTCACCACCGAAGTCCACATGCTTTGTCTTCATGCCCAGTCCCGCATACAGGCCGACGGCCACGATGACAGCGAGAGCCAAAACGCCGATAATTCCCTTGCGCATTACAATATCCTTACCTGCCATATAAATATGACAAAGGGGTGAACCAATTCTCTAAAAGGCTGTATAGGAAAAATCAATAAAAAAAGGTTGGAAGTCAATAAAACCCGGCGATTCCAAAGGGTTTATCCACATTTATAAACCTCAGTAAAAGCCTCCAATCTAAGCTGGCACCCAGCGCAAGCGTAGAATTTATGTAATTACATAATATTAAACAAGGCAGTTCCATAAAAAATTGCTTTTGAAGGGTATTGCTATTATGTAATGAAAAATAACCATATAAAAGGACGGGAGCTATCAAATGACAAGCGACATTAAAGAAACAAAAAAGACATCCAAAACATCACTACTTGTCGCCACAGCCACCGGTGCAGCTCTGCTGTCAGGCATTTGGGCTTTTTATAACAGTCCTGCGATCAGTGATAAACTGACCGATGTGGAAGGAGCGACGCAAACGCTGAAAGGTGGAAACCTTAAACCTCTACAAGTAGGCGGATATTCTGCCTTAGGTTGTGGCCGTGGCGAGTGGGTTGCTACAAGCTTTACAGCAGAGAATACTTCAGGAGAGCGGGTTTCAGGCACGGTTTGCAAAACACTTTTTGGCCGTTCCCGTATCACTTTTGGAAATTAATTCACCGCTATCAGCTTTTTCTCGATGGATCGAAAACAATCAAGTCAACGCGATCCAGCGGATCGCGGTCGCTTTCGGCCCCCAGGGCCCGCACATCCATCCGCGTGGCTTCAATTCCTTTACCCAGCAGGAATGACCTGACTGCCATCGCACGGGCAAGAGACGCCTTGCGGGCGCTGCTGGTGCCATCCTTGACTGGGCTGGCGAAAGCCTGAATCTGAAGCTTCCATGCCGGGTTATCATTCAGGAGCGGCAGTAATTTCAACTCAATTTCTTTGGTGATCGGTTCATCAAGGTCTGTCCTGCCATCCGTGAAAGGCAGGCTGACATAGGCTTGTTCATTCTCTGAACGCGGTCGCGGCGGTCGCGGAACAATCTCGGACGCTGTTCCACCAGTATCGTCGGCCTTCAGGCTCGCCAGCATTTGCTGGTCCTGCGCTGCTTCACGTTGCTGTTTGGCCTTCTCGGGTCTGTAAACATTATAGGGGCGCTGAATCGGTTCGGCCTTGAATATCGACGATCCCGCATCCGGTTTCTTCACAACACTCTTATCGCCAGCCGGTATATTGTCTTCTCTTTGCTCGACCAGTGTTTCAATGGTCTTCACCAGATCGTCCTTATCCTTTTCCAGCAGCCGGTCCAGTAATGGGTCATTCTCCACCGGCAGCTTTACGATCTGCTCGCTCAGCGGCTCGGCATCGACGGCACCGGCGGCAACAGCTGGCATATTCTTTTTACCCTTGGGGCCGGGGGGCGGTGGCGGATCAACCAGATCCATAGCCCCGTCAGATTTGACCTTTGCCTGCTCTTTCTGGATCAGCGCCGCCACGATTTCAGGAGACACAGCCTGCTTTGTCTCGGGACGGCGAGGCGGTATGGGCGGTTTTTCCAGAGACGGGCCGTCTATGGCAGCAACTTCCGCCACTTTGGCCTCAGCCGGCGGCATGGTCTCGACCATTTCGATCTGCGGCTTGCGTGCCGGAACAATATCGGACCGCAGGGGATTCTTCACAGGCGCGGGCTTTGCCGTGCTGCTGGCCGGCTTGTCGGCGGCGGGAGGCCCTTCCGTCAGGTCCCTGACAGGGGGCGTTGCAACCGCAGGCACGGCGGGATCCAGATCAGGGGCCGGACGTGATGGCACAACATCATTCAGGTTGCCTGCAATTCCGCTTCTAACCGGAACTGGGCGCGAAGGACTATGCGGAGCCGATGGGTCAGATGTTTCATCCTTTGTATGGGTCTTGACCGGAAATGTCACAACCTTTGCCGGCTGAGCCGTCGTGGCCGGATGTGATGGTGGCGGGATATCCACGTCCTTCACAGGGGACGGTGTCGCCGGAGCAGGAATTGGATCGGCGGGAACCTGCGGCGGCGTACTGACATAAGGACGGGGCTGCGGTTTGGCCACCGCTGGCGGAGAGGCAACGACAGGACGTACGGGAGGAACCTCTTCCGGCTGTTGCGCGGTCTCGCCACGAATGGCTTGTTGCAGATCCTGCGCTTGTGGCGATTGTTTGGCCACTGGCAGAGGCGAAGGAGAGATCGCCGACGGAGAAAGAGGCACCGGGGCCGAAGGCGTATCGGCCAAGGGCGCAGGAGCCGTCAGCCGCGAATAAGGTTGTTGATGTAAGACGGGCGGTTTCAATTGAACTGGTTGTTGCGGTTGCGCGGGCGCATTGCCCAGCCCTTGCAATACGCTCATATCGACATAGACTTCAGGATTACCCTGCTGCGCGCGCGCCTGCGGCATCGCCAGCAGCAGCATGGCTGTCGCAAAAAGCAATCGGGCACAAAACCCGTCGGGGACTATCCAGTCCTGTGAGCGCATATTGAAATTACTCAGGCAGCAGCGTCTTTCTCTGCGGAAGCGGCTACCAATGTTTTCTTCAGTTCATCAAAAAGGCTATGGTTGGCCGCAACGATATTGCCGTTATATACCGGGTTATCGCTGCCCTGTATGGAAGATACAAATCCGCCGGCCTCTTTGACAATAAGGCAGCCCGCCGCAATATCCCACGGCTTCAGATTACTTTCCCAGTAACCCTCGTAGCGGCCTGCCGCAACATAGGCCAAATCCAGCGCGGCAGATCCAAATCGGCGGACGTCACCCGTTCTGGCGGCGACGGCATTCACTTGCCGCGAATGGTTTTTATGCGTTGCCCTCATGGGCGCGATCATGCCTGTGGCGATCAGGGACGAAGACAGGTCACGGCGGCCGGAAACACGCAGTCGCTTGTTCATCATGAACGCTCCGCCGCCTTTTTCAGCGCGGAACATTTCATCCTTGATCGGGTCATAAACGATACCGGCGACGATCTCACCGTTTTCCTCTAGGGCGATCGTAATGTTCCAGTGCGGAATTCCGTGCAGGAAGTTTGTTGTTCCGTCCAGCGGGTCGACAATAAAGCGGCTGTTGGACGTACCTTTAATTTCGCCGCGCTCTTCCATCAGGAAGCCGAAGTCTTTTCGGGCCTTGCTCAGCTCTTCAAAGATGATTTGTTCGGAACGGTGATCGGCGGCGGATACAAAATCGGCCGGGCCTTTTTGCGAAACTTGTAACTGCTCCACCTCGCCAAAATCACGGACGAGAGAACGCGCTGCTTTCTCGGCAGCCCTTAGCATGACATTCATGTTGGGCGACAAAGCCATTTCAGATCACCTATTTACCATGTAGAGAACGATCTTGAAGGATAGCCCTCCCCAAACTTTCAAGACGGGCTTTTAGTTCGGGATCGTCAACCGTTTCAAGTACCTCTGATAAATAGGTTTTATCCTGTTCCGTCAAGGGTTTTCTCGGTTTTGCCGGCTTTCTGAAATTCTGTTCTTCGGTTTCCTTGGGAACAAAGCGGATCGCCGTTACCCATCGCTCACCGAATATCTGGTTGATACGTTCCAGAATCAGGTCTTTGCGGTAATGGAGAATTGTTGCATCGGCACTGGAGACCGCAATGTCCAGCGTTGCCGTGGCCCGCTGAGAAGAATCCTTTGCCTTCCTGTATTGCAGTTTCGCGGGCTGCGTCTTGCTCGCCAGATCGGCACCGACTATATCTTCCCAATAGGTCAGGATACGCCCCAGCATCACGAACTTGCGGCTGAAAACCTGACCGGCAATCGCCGGGATTTTTTCCGATAGGGGTTTTAGGCCAGCCATGGCAACTCGCACAAAAAAGCAGGAAAGGGGAGCAGTGAGTATGTCAGGCGTCATTATACCCGACAAGCTGCCGATTGCCACCATCAACAATTTTCGTAAGTCCGTGCTTGCATGGTATGATAAAAACCGTCGCGTTTTGCCGTGGCGCGCTCTGCCGGGGGATAAACCCGATCCTTATCATGTCTGGCTATCGGAAGTGATGCTTCAGCAGACCGTTGTAGCAACGGTAATTCCATATTTCTTAAAATTTCTCCAGTCATGGCCTGCCATAGAAGATATGGCAAATGCCGGGCAGGAAGATGTTCTCCATGCCTGGGCGGGCCTCGGCTATTATGCAAGGGCCCGCAACCTGCACAAATGCGCCCAGAAGATATCCACAGAGTTTAGCGGTGTTTTCCCCCAGACAGAAACCGAACTTAAGTCCTTACCGGGAATTGGTGACTACACGGCGGCGGCGATTTTATCCATAGCTTTCGACAAGCCCTCTGTTGTGATTGACGGGAATGTTGAGCGGGTCATGACCCGGTTCTTTGGTATCACGGAACCGTTGCCGGCCAGCAAGCCGCAAATAAGGCAAGCCGCCGCGTTGCTGGCCGCCAAACGTACTGACCGGCCCTCCGATTATGCGCAGGCCCTTATGGATCTGGGGGCGACGGTGTGTATCCCGAAAACCCCGCGTTGCTCCCTATGCCCGCTTCAGCGCAACTGTCAGGCACATATACAGGGAATAGCCCCTGAATTGCCCGCCAAAGCCCTGAAAAAGCCAAAACCATACAAGAAAGGGTATGTTTATTGGCTAAAGACCCAAGGAGGTGATGAGGTTTTGCTGGAAAAACGCCCAGAATCCGGCCTTTTTGGCGGCATGAAGGCCTTTCCAACCTCGGAATGGGTAGAAAGCGGCAAAATTCAACATCCTGACCATATCCTGCGGCTGGGAACACCCTGCAAGCTGAAGGGCAGAATTATTCGTCATACCTTCACCCATTTTGACCTGGAACTTCAGGGTTATGAGATTAGTTTGGTTAGAGAGGACGTGCCGCCGGGGGCTTTCTGGGCGAAGGTCGGAACGCTGGAACATGCGGGATTACCATCACTTTTCCAAAAATTTGCCAGGATTATGATGAACAATGATAATGACAGATAGGTGATTGATGTCGGGAACCAGATGCTTCATCATCTAGGGCGGCAAGTTTATCGACGGGGGATTCAATGCGACATTTTATGCTTGGGGCAGTTTTTTTGGCGTTTTCCGCCTTTACGGTCGCATGTATCTCGGCGTCTCCATCTTTCGCGCAGGAGGCTTCTTCAGAAACAGCCCCCGCTGAAGAACAGCGCACCGAGCCTGAAGATTATGTCGAGCCCAACTGGTCGAATCTGGCCCGGATATACTGGGCTCTCGGTATGATGGATATCGACAACGCCGCTCACATCGACAATTTCCTCCTTCTTACAGAATGCGAGATGTACACAACCTACAAAAAAAACGAGATGGAATGGGAGGATATTCGCGAGGCGTCAAAAAAATCATTGATCCGTGAAGCAATGAAGACGCCAACAATTATCAGCGTCTTCATTCCGCTACAGTTGGGGCAATACAATGTTGAAGGGGAGTTCTTCGAGGTTAAAAAGGCAGAATCCGGCGTTGATGAAGCTCGTGTTATTAAAACAGAATATAACCGCCGCAATCAGGGCACATGCGGAAAGGTCGGAAATATTGAGGGATATCCTCCAAACCTGATTCTGGTTCTGAACCGACCGTTTTCATTGCCACGCGTGCCCATGGAGCGCGAGCTTGCGCGACTGTTCCTCGCTGACATTGCCTCAAAAGCCCGCCCCGTCTCAGAAAGCCAGAAACAAAAGGCTCAGGCTAATTTAAAACGCAACGCCTATCTGGAGTTTCTCATACGCATTCACGGCTTCAGTGAAATTGTGATGCTCCCGGGTGCAAACCCTC
>JAMHVA010000076.1:0-14351 GCA_035904625.1 Alphaproteobacteria bacterium
TCTCATGTTGAGAATTGTGGTCATGTTGATGTCCCCGATCCTTATTATGGTGGGCCATCGGATTTCGATCTGACGTATGACTTAATAGAGAGCGGCGTTGCTTCGCTGGTTCCCATTTTAAACAGGATGCTGAAATGAACCAAAAAATATTGTGGGGCGTAACGGCTGTGGCGGCGTTGCTGATGATCGGCGGGGCTGTTCTTTTCGTACGGCAGGGCGTTCAACAATCGCCATCGATTATCAAGGAGGGGGAGGTTCTGGCTGTGGCGCCAGCACCGCAGCCCGTGGTTCCTGTACCAGTCGCTGCACCGTCGGTCACGCCTGTTGCTCCGACACCAAAGACTGTCGAAAGCCAGGGGATCTCGTTGGATGAGGTTGCCGTTGATATCAGCCGGATTGCGGGAACGCTGAAAGTGACCAGTCCCGACATTCCGGCGATCCCTCATCAGGAAATCCCGCGTTATCCGCTGGATCTGACATGTTACCGCAAGAGCCGGGCGCCGGGACTGGTGTGGCAGGGTGCGCCCGGAACGACGAAGTCTTACATCGTTGCGCTTGAACGCCGCGTGCCCGGCGAAAAAGCGGGGTGGACATGGGTTCTTTATAATATCCCCGCGGACAAATCTTCCGTTCCATCCGGTGTCAATCCCGCCAGCAATTATGAAGCCGTGTGGGCGGTCAACATGTATGGAAATCCGGTTTACACTGGCCCTTGCGAACCGAAAGGCGTGTTCCTGTATGTGCTGAGATTGTTCGCACTTGATCAGGTTCTGGACGTGCCTGCGGGGGCAACATGGTCCGATATCGTGCCGCTAATGAAGGACCACGTTGTGGATGCGGCTGAAATCCGCGCCCAGCATTACAATCGCATGTAACGCCGCACCGGGGTTATTTGCTCAGTGCTTTGTCCATTTCCGGCAGGATCTGGAACAGGTCGCCGACAAGGCCGTAATCGGCGATCTGGAAGATCGGCGCTTCCGCATCCTTATTGATGGCAACGATCACTTTCGAGTCTTTCATGCCCGCCAGATGCTGAATGGCACCAGAAATGCCGACGGCGATATACAATTGCGGCGCGACGATTTTTCCCGTCTGCCCCACCTGATAATCGTTCGGGACATATCCCGCATCGACCGCCGCGCGTGAGGCGCCAATCGCTGCACCCAGCTTGTCGGCGACAGGCTCAATGTATTTTGTGAAGTTCTCGCCGTTCGCGAGGCCACGGCCACCGGAGATGATGATCTTGGCGGTTTGCAGATCAGGGCGTTCGCTTTTGGTCAGTTCCTGCCCGACAAACGTCGCCAGACCGGTTTCCCCAGAACATGCGTGCGTTTCAATCGTTGCCGCGCCGCCGGACGCAGGGGCCGCATCAAACGCGGTCGGGCGCACGGTCAGGATCACGGGTGTCGTTGTGGTTTGCACGGTGGCCAGCGCATTCCCGGCGTAAATGGGGCGCACGAACGTATCGGTGCTTTCGATGCCGGTCACGTCGGATATCTGTACCGCGTCGAGCAGGGCGGATACGCGCGGCATGACGTTCTTGCCGAAGAACGACGCCGGGGCAATCAGGTGGGTGCTGTTTTTGGCGACATGTCCGATCAGATTGCTCAAATTTTCCGCCAGCATGTGGGCGTATGCGGCATCGTCGGCCATTATCACTTTCGTCACGCCAGCGACTTGCGCGACCTGATCCGCCACGGCGCGGCAATTATGCCCGGCCACGAGGACATGGATATCCGATCCCAGTTTCGTAGCCGCGGTGATTGCAGACAGTGTTGCCGGGTTGAGTGCCTGATTATTATGTTCGGCGATAACGAGAATGGACATTTTTACACCTTTCATTCTGGACCCCGGCCTGCGCCGGGGTGATTTGAACGTGGTTCAAATCACCTTTGCTTCGTTCTTCAGTTTGTCGACCAGTTCATCGACGTTCGCAACTTTCTTGCCGGCTTGACGCTTGGGCGGCTCCGACACTTTCAGCGTTTTGAAGCGGGGGGCGATATCAACACCCAGCGCTTCCGGCGTCAGCGTTTCCAGCGGTTTGCGTTTGGCCTGCATGATGTTTGGTAGGGACGCATAGCGCGGTTCGTTCAGGCGCAGGTCGGTGGTTACAACGGCGGGCAGCTTGATTTTCAAGGTTTCCAGGCCGCCATCGATTTCACGGGTGACGGTGGCTTCCCCGCTGCCCAGCTCAATTTTGGAGGCGAATGTTGCCTGCGGCCAGCTTTTCAGGCCCGCTAGAATCTGTCCGGTCTGGTTGTGCTCGCCGTCGATTCCCTGCTTGCCCATCAGGACCAGATCGGGATTTTCCTTGTCGGTAATGGCTTTCAGGATTTTGGCGACGCCCAGAGGCTGCAGTTCGCTATCGGTCTGGACGAGGATGGCGCGATCAGCGCCCATGGCCAGCGCCGTGCGCAGTGTTTCCTGGCAGGTGGCGGGGCCAGCGGAGACGACGACGATTTCGGTGACTTTGCCTTGCTCTTTCATGCGGATCGCTTCTTCGACCGCAATTTCGCAGAAGGGGTTCATCGACATTTTGACGTTGGCGGTTTCAACGCCGGTCTGGTCGGCTTTGACCCGGATGGTAACGTAGGCATCGATCACGCGTTTGACGGCAACAAGGACTTTCATGCGGAGATATCCCAAAGAGACAGGGTTGATTTATGTGTTTGATACAATAAGATATTTTCGTAAACCAAGGCAAGCGCAGAAAGCCGGTAAAAAACCGGTTTTCCAGAAATTTAAGACTTTCCTAAAGTACCGCAGCTTATTATCATCTTTGAGGTCACACAGTCCCCATGAGTAGACATGAATAAACCCGTCGAAGCCACCCAGATGTCTGCCGTTGGCAACAAGCAGAAAAAGGCGTATTCCCTGAGCGCTTTTCGCATACTTGTTGTGGAAGATTATCCTTTTATGGCTGACCTGATCAGCACCATGCTGCGCGAATTTGGCGTGGGAAATATCGTTCAGGCCTCCAGCGGCAACGAAGCCCGCGAAATGATCATGCTCTTCAATTCCGACGAGACATCGCGGAACAAGATTGATCTTGTCCTGTTGGACTGGCTGATGCCGGATGGCGACGGCCTTGAGTTGCTCAAATGGTTGCGTGGTCACAAGAAGGATTCGATCCGTTTTCTCCCGTCGGTGTTGTGCAGCGCCTATGCCAGCGAGGATGTCGTGGTTGCGGGGCGCGATAACGGCGCCAATGAAGTTCTGGTGAAGCCGGTGTCGGCACAGAAGCTGGCATCACGGCTTTTGTATGTGATCGACAAGCCGCGGCCTTTCCTGAAGGTGCCCGGCTTCTTTGGTCCTGACCGCCGCCGCAGGATTGAAGAATACAAAGGGACGGAGCGCCGTATTACCAAAGCGGAGGACATAAAGTCATATCATGAACGACTCTGACGGGGATAAGATCGAGATTTTTCATCGCGTGAATCGCCTGAAGCTGAAGGCTGGCGCGTCTTTGCACGATGGTGCCGGGTTCATCGATTCCGGCGCGATCAATCGCGCACAGGGAATTATCGAGACGAAACAAAGTCTCTATCCGAAAATTGTCGAGGAGAGCCTGCGTAAACTGGAAAAGTCGTGGAACAATTTCAAAACCGCATCCAGCGATGAACTGCGTAATTCCTCGATGGAGGAGATTTACCATACGGCCAATCACATCAAGGATCTGGCTTCGACATTCAATTACGAGTTGATGCAGCATTTCGCTGTTTCGCTGCGCGATTTTTCAGAGCGCATCGATGTGACGCGCAAAGAGCACCACATTATCGTTCAGGCCCATAATGACGTGATGTGGGTTGTCTATAACGAAAATATCAAAGACCATGGTGGCACGAAGGCTGAAGAGCTGAAGCTGATCGTTGCCAAGGCGATTGAGAAGTACAGTTAGATCCGGGTATGAGGATAAATCTTCATGAGTAAAGATTCTGATATTGACGCTGATATAAAACGCATCAAGGCCTCGCTTGACCTGCAGAGGCGCGTCGGTACAGGCGCGATCGATGAAAGAAAGATCGAAAGGGCGCAGGATGTCATCAAGAATAACAAGGTCGATTTCGCCCCGATTGCGCGCCCTCATCTGGATGAACTGAGCAAAGCGATCAGTCAGACCCGCGGTGTGAAGAAGCCTGATAACGAACGTGAAATTCTCGAGTCATTCATGACGCCGATCATGAATATCAAGGCCAACGCCGCGACGTTCAATTATTCGCTGATCAGCGGGCTGGCCGGCACGGTTCTGACATTTCTTGAAGATGTCGGCAAATTCGACAAGAAGGTCGTGCAGATTGTCGATCTGCTTTACAAGACGATCCTGCTCGTTCTGGCGCAAAAGATATCGGGTGACGGGGGCAATCAGGGGCGGGCGCTTCTCGGTGCTTTCCATGACGTCTGTCAGAAATCGATCAAGAAAATTCAGGCGCAGGAATAGGAAGATGGCGTCCCCGGGAGGTCTCGAACCTCCGGCCTGCGGTTTAGCCAAATTGATGGTGTTGCCTGACCTGATTATGCTCATTGGGGGTGTAGATGCGCGTTGACATCGAAAAGCTGAAATCTCCCAATATTAAATTGGCGGGTCTCCAGATCTGGATACATGGAAGGCAATTTTCCGAGTCCGAAGATTATTATGATGGAAACTGGTTGAACGTGACCGCTCATTGCGGGGAGGCGGGAGCCAGTGTCTGGGTCAGCGGTGCTATTGTTGCTGTTGTTGAAATAGATCATTGGCTCTCATCTTCAAGAGAGCTCTTAAAAGGCCTTGTGGCCAAGGCGGAACTGCCATGTATAGAGCCACATCTATATGTTATTCTACAGGCTGGTTCATTAGGTCATGTAACGATGGAGGTCTCCATAACCCCAGACAACATGACACAGGAACACAAATTTATTTTTGAAATTGATCAATCTTATCTTCCATCACTTATTTCTCAGTGTGAAGACGTGCTGAAAGAGTATCCGGTAAGGGGCGCTAATAGTTAGGTCTGTTGCTATCCGGGGGCAAAACTACTGAAACTGGCGTCCCCGGGAGGTCTCGAACCTCCGGCCTGCGGTTTAGGAAACCGCCGCTCTATCCAGCTGAGCTACGGGGACAATTTTCCAAGTAATTCCATATACATACTGCGTCATTTATCAAACTGCAATCACTTCGGGCATTCCGTGCTATAATTTCCGGAGTGGACGAGGTGTTTCATCAATGTCATTCCGTTTCAACAGCTATGTTTTCTCAAGAGCCATTCTTATGGCGGGGTGCGTTCTGATGGTTTTGCACGCAGGAACCGCCTTGGCCCATGGGGATGAGGAAGAGGCTGCGGCTGCGGCGGCCGGTCAGTTGCATAAAAGCCGTCTGGTGCTGGAACCGGGCAGTTTGTCTTCTTACATAATGAGCCCTGCTTACGCCATCTATGATCGTGCCTTGAGCGAGTGTTATAGCGAGATGCAAGCCGTGAAAATGGCATTGCCGCAGGATCAGGCCGTTCAGGATCTGCAGGGTGAACCTCTGCCGATCGGTGCTGACGGCAAGCGGATATTCCGCTCTGATGTCGGTGTTAAGGCTTGCATGGATGCCAAGGGCGTGCCCTATACATATCCTGAGTATATGAAAGACAAGCCCGGCAAGATCGATCCGACGAAAATCGATCCGGCGATGAAAGCTGATCTGGATGCGATTACAAAGATGCTTGAGGGCGGGCAGGTGCCTGCCCGGGCGGAGACCTCTGCCGCGCCATCTTCTGTGGCCCTGCCGGTGACCGCCGGGAATGCGGCGGCCCCGGACCCGGCGGAAGGCGAAAAGGAGGCCTCTCAAGGCGAATCGGACCCGCCGCCCACCGGTGAGAAAAGCAAGCGGAAGTCCCGTGTTTTTTATGTAACACCAGAGTAAAATCAGAGGTGTTTTCTTCAAAATTATCTGTGCTATGATCGCAATCATGAGAATGGGTGAGGTTTTTATGCGAGCAAAATCGGGTCGAGACATATTTTTGGCGGGTATCTGCTGCGTTGTCGTGGCGGGGGCGGTTCCTGTTGCCCATGCAGCCGAAGAGGCAACAAGTACGTCGCAGGAACAAATGCAGGCGCTGGCTGCGGCCACGGCGTCATCGAATTACACCGGAAATCCCCAGGACGCGCAGGCTCAAAACAACGGCATGCCCGTGGGGACGCAAGGGGCAGGTGCTACGGCACAGATGATGCCCGGCGTTTTTGGCCCGGAGCAACCTGAGCCGGAAATTATTTATCAGTACGACAAGAAAGCCGTCGAGGGCTTTTATGGCGTGCCGCTGCCCAAGCGCCTGTTCAATAACGTTCCCTCTGACTGGTAAGGGGTACAGCTAAAGACGATGGGGCATTCGGTTTTGCAGCGCGCCGTCCGGGGGATGGCTCTTGGCTTGGGAGTGAGCTTGCTGTTCGCTCAGGCTGAGGCGCATGCACAGCTCCAGAACCAGCCCGATCCGAATACGCCGGTTAAAGTGTACCATCTGGAGGATCCGGAGCAGTACTACTCTGACACTGTCGGGGCGATGTATACGGCGGCGGCGGACGAGGTCAATAAAACCAATAACGGACCTCAACCGCAACAGGGGGGAAATGCGGTTGCCCCGGGACAACCGGGTGCGCAAGATGGTTCGGGGGTGCCGTTTATGCAGCCTGAACAGCCAGAGCCTGAAATCATTTATCAGTACGACAAGAAAGCCGTTGAGGGCTTCTATGGCGTGCCATTGCCTCAGCGCCTGTTTAATAACGTTCCTTCAGACTGGTGATATCTCCATGACGCTGTTTCTTCAGCACTCTCTGTTTACCGCAGGCGAGGGGCGCATCGCTCATGGTTTTTTTACAAAGAACGGCGGTGTCAGCGACGGGTTGTATCGCAGCCTGAATTGCGGCGTGGGATCATCCGACAAGCCTGAGAATATCCTTGAGAACCGCCGCCGCGTGGCGGATGCCTTCGATACGACGCCGGATCGCCTGCTGACGCTTCATCAGGTTCATGGAGATCGCTGCATCGTTGCCGATCAGCCATATGATTCCGTCAATAATCGTCCACAGGCCGATGCCATCGTTACGGATAAGCCCGGCCTGATGATCGGGGTACTGACAGCCGATTGTGCGCCTGTTTTGTTTCATGGCCATACCAAGGACGGGCGTTCTGTCATAGGGGCTGCACATGCCGGGTGGGGCGGCGCATTGAAAGGCGTGCTGGAGAGCACAGTCGCCCGGATGGAAGAGCTGGGGGCTGACAAAGCAACGCTGTCTGCGGTTGTTGGTCCCTGCATCGGTCCCAAGACCTATGAAGTATCCGAAAATTTCCGCGACCCGTTTGTTTTGCAGGATATGAAGAACGCCCGCTTTTTTGTTCCGGCGGAACGGCCCGGGCACTTGATGTTCGACTTGCCAGCCTATTGCCAGCGCCGTTTGTTGCTGGCGGGGGTGCCCGGCATCGCGGCGCTGGGGCGTGATACATGCGCCGAAGATGCAGACTTCTTCAGCTTTCGCCGTTCGACGCATCGTAAGGAGCCGGATTACGGGCGGCAGGTATCGGCAATTATGATACGGAAATAATCGGCCTGCCAAAAACAGGGGTGTAAAACAACCCTGTTTCACCGGATTCAGGTTGATCAGGCGGGGGGTGATTTCCTATAGTCAGCCCATGACCGAAAACGCCGCTCTCTTAAGGAATGAGCCTGCCATGAAGCTGATCGCCGGTAACTCCAACCGTCCGCTTTCCGATGCTATCGCACAGTCGCTGGATTGCCCGCTGACCAAGGCCAGTATCAAACGGTTCACAGACATGGAAGTGTTTGCTGAAATTCTTGAGAACGTGCGCGGCGAGGATGTTTTCGTCCTGCAATCGACATGTTTTCCGGCCAATGACAATTTGATGGAATTGCTGATCACGATTGATGCGCTGCGTCGTGGGTCGGCACGTCGTATTACTGCCGTGATCCCGTATTTCGGCTATGCGCGGCAGGACCGCAAGACGGGGGGCCGTACGCCGATTTCCGCCAAGCTGGTTGCCAATCTGATCACGGCGGCGGGCGTTGACCGCGTGCTGACAATGGAACTGCATGCCGGACAAATTCAGGGTTTCTTTGATATTCCGGTTGATAATCTGATCGTGTCGCCGGTGTTCATACCCCATATTGAAACCAAATTCGCCAAAGACGAACTGGTGATGGTATCGCCCGATGTTGGCGGTGTTGTTCGCGCCCGTGCCTTTGCCAAGCGGCTGGACTGTGGCCTGGCGATCATCGACAAGCGCCGCGAGCAGGCCGGGGTTTCCGAAGTGATGAACGTCATCGGTGAAGTTGCGGGCAAGACCTGCATCATGGTTGATGATATCGTCGATTCAGGCGGCACGCTTTGCAACGCGGCGACCGCCCTGATGGATCATGGCGCCAAGGAAGTCTATTCCTATGTCGTGCATGGCGTTTTGTCGGGTGGGGCCGTGGCGCGGATTGCCGATTCCCAGATTAAAAAGCTGTATATCACGGACAGCATTCCAGCGACGGAAGCGGTGAAGAATTCGCCGAATATCGAGCAACTGACCGTTTCGGGGTTGATGGCGGAGGCGATCCGTCGGATCAGCGGCGAGCAGTCGATTTCCCAACTGTTCGTGTAGCAGGGTTATTTCAGTTTCGGCAAAATCTCTTTTTGAAGAGGTTCGATGCTGACGGCGACCTTCATCATGCTGGCGGTTCCCTGATCGGTTAGAAATGCGATGGCTTCTTCTGTTGCCGATTTAAAAACTGTTGCGAAAGAGCCCATTTTTTCGCCTGTTTCCAATGATTTTCTGCCAATCTCGTAAGCTCTCCCCACGAGCAGCATCACCGGATCAGAGAGGGGCGCCAGAAGCATTTCTGCCATCTCAGGGCCTGCTTGCCTTGACTCTTGAATTTCTGCGGCGACATCCTGCCAAGCAGCGACCAAAGCCGGGGCATCCATTTTCATTATTTTTTCATTAGAAAAGTTTTTCGGATTAAACATCATCCCCTCCTGCCGACATTATTGTTACATAAAGCCATTAATTTTCCCAACTTTATTATACATAATGTTTATGGTATTGATCCCCACACAAGAGAAAAGTCGAAATTCCTTGATATTGCAGGGGTTTTCTGCTTTTTTACGGCGTCCGGAGCACACCCCTGGAGGTGCTCCTTAATTTTGTCTATGTAAGGATAAAACCATGTCTAAACAATATGCCGTTAAGGCAGAAAAAAGAGAACGAGCCGGTAAGGGGATTGCTCGGACGCTTCGCCGCGAAGGGAAGCTTCCTGGAGTAATCTACGGGGATAACAAGACCCCGGTCCTGGTGGCCTTCAGCGCGAACGACATCCAAAAAGAATGGGTGAAGGGCCATATGTTCACGCACCTGTGCGAACTGAACGTTGATGGCGAGAAGAATCTGGTTCTGGCGCGTGATGTTCAACTGCACCCTGTGTCTGATCGTGTCGAGCATGTTGACTTCCTGCGCGTAACGCCGAAGACAACGCTGCATGTCAGCATTCCGGTCCATTTCACCAATCATGAAAACTCGCCGGGCATTAAAGAGAAGGGTGTTCTGAACATTTCTCACCACAGCCTGGATATGATCTGCCGCGCGACGGAAATTCCCGAAGCGATCGAGGTTGACCTTGCGCCGTTCAAAGTCAATGACACGATTACACTGGCTCATGTGAAGCTGCCTGCGGGCGCAAAACCGGTGAATGATGATCCGGAGTTTGCTCTGGCTTCGATCATGCCGCCGAAAGCCAGTGCTGCTGACGCTGCCGCTGATGCGGCGGCTGCAACGGCAGCTGCTGCGGCAGCTGCCGCCGCTCCGGCGAAGGACGCGAAAGCGGCGGCTCCGGCTGCGAAGAAGTAATCGCACTTCTTTTACCGAATACAGCACGGGGGCCGGGATCATTTCCTGCCCCTGTGCTTCTTTTAAGGGTGTTTCTTTAAAGGATCAGTCTTTTTCTGAAAAAAGGATCGCAAGCTGATGTGGCTTTGGGTGGGGTTGGGAAATCCCGGCGACAAGTACGAATATAATCGTCACAACATCGGCTTTCTGGCGGTGGATGCGATTGCTGATACGTATGGCTTTCCGGCCTATAAAAAGAAGTTTCAGGGGCTGATGGCGGAAGGGCATATTGAGGGCGAAAAAGTGATCCTGCTCAAACCGCAAACTTACATGAATAATTCCGGACAATCCGTTGGCGAAGCTGCAAAATTTTATAAAATACCGCTTGATCGCATCGCTGTTTTTCATGACGAACTTGATCTGGGGGCCGGAAAAATCCGCACCAAGAAGGGCGGCGGCAATGCCGGGCATAACGGTTTAAGATCAATGGATATCCATCTGAATTCCAATGATTATTGGCGCATTCGTCTGGGGATCGGCCATCCGGGTGATAAAGCCATGGTGCACAATCATGTTTTGAGTAACTTCTCAAAAGATGAGCTGATCTGGTTGAAATCATTGATAGAAGCAGTGGCAGATCATGCGCCGTTGATGGTGCAGGGTAAAGATAACGAATTCATGAGCAAGGTTGCTCAGGCCGTAGACGTAAAGGAGTAAGAATTATGGGTTTTAATTGCGGTATTGTCGGCTTGCCGAACGTGGGGAAATCGACCCTGTTTAACGCGCTGACCGCGACGGCAGCGGCGCAGGCGGCGAACTTCCCATTCTGCACGATCGAGCCGAATGTGGGGCGCGTGGCGCTACCGGATGCGCGTCTTGACGTTATCGCAAAACTGGGCGGTTCCCAGAAGATCATTCCGACCCAGCTCGAATTCGTTGATATTGCCGGTCTGGTGAAGGGGGCCTCCAAAGGCGAGGGGCTGGGTAACCAGTTTTTGGCCAACATCCGCGAAACGGATGCCATTATCCACGTCCTGCGCTGCTTCGATGATCCGAACATCATTCACGTGATGGGTTCGGTCGATCCGGTGCGCGATGCTGAAATCGTGGAAACCGAGCTGATGCTGGCGGATATGGACTCGGTCGAACGTCAGATCAAGAACGTCGAGAAAAAAGCCAAATCCGGCGACAAGGAATCCAAAACCCTGCTGGATCTTCTGAACAAGGTCAAGGTCGCGCTGGAGGCTGGCAAACCCGCCCGCACGGTCGAGGTTGCTGATGATGAGAAAAAACTCTTCAAGATGCTGGCGCTGATGTCGTCCAAGCCTGTCCTGTATGTCCTGAACGTCATGGAAGATGACGCGGCAGAGGGGAATGAATGGACCAAGAAGGCCGAGGCGATGGCAAAGGCGCAAGGGGCGGGCAGTGTGATCATCACCGCGTCGATTGAATCGGAAATCGCGCAGCTGGGCACCGAAGAAGAGAAGAAAGAGTTTCTTGAAACCATCGGCCTTGCTGAACCGGGGCTGAACAAGATCATCCGCGAAGGCTATAAGCTGCTGGGCCTGCAAACCTACTTTACCGTCGGTCCGAAAGAAGCGCGCGCGTGGACCGTGCGTAAAGGGGCCAAGGGGCCGGAAGCCGCAGGCGCCATCCATACCGATTTCGAACGTGGTTACATCCGTGCCGAAGTTATTTCCTTTGCTGACTTCGTGGCGCTGGGCGGCGAGCAAGCCGCCAAAGATGCGGGCAAGATGCGTCAGGAAGGTAAGGAGTACCTTGTCCAGGATGGCGATATCATGCTGTTTAGATTCAATGTTTAAGCTTTTGCAGTGTGGGGTTCATCATCGTTGATCCTGACATTCTTGCCATTCCCAAGGTAGAACTCCACGTTCATATCGAGGGCACGATGACGCCTGCCAAATGTCGTGAACTGGCGGTGCGTAATCATGTTTCGCTGGACCCGGCGTTGTTTACCCCTGATGGAAGCGATTACCACTATACCGATTTTCTTGATTCGGTTACGCGCGTTTACTACGGCATAGCCTCGACCCTGAAAACGGGTGCTGATTATGAAGACATCGCTTATGATTACCTGAGGCGATGCGCCGCCGAGAATGCGGTTTACGTTGAAATGATTGCGTGTCCGGCGCAGGCCGTACGTTGCGCCATTCCCTATAGGGAAATGATCGACGGTCTGGTTGCGGGGATGGATCGCGCGCGCCTCGATTTTTCAATCGAGAGCCGGATCAATGTGACTTTTGAGCGTGCCTTCGGTTCGGGGGATGCAGAGGTTTCCGCCAAGGCGGAGCGCGATGCGGATATCATCCTGTCTTACCCGCATCCCTATATCGTGGGTCTTGATATTGCCGGAGGGGAGCGGAACGGTGATATTCCGCCTTTCCGTGCCGCTTATGAACGCGTGCTGCGGGACTTCGGGCGCCCTTTGGGTGTGCGGATGCACGCGTCTGAAAATGCCGATGCCCGGAATGCCCGTGAGGCTGTGAATTTTCGGGTTACACGCATCGGGCATGGCGTGCGCATTATCGATGATCCCGCTGTGCTGGAACAGGTTCGTTCCGAACGGATCATGCTGGAAGTGTGCCCGACCAGTAATATTCTGGCGCTTCAGGATTTTTGCCCGACCTATCAGGATCATCCCCTGCGCAGGCTTTATGACGCCGGTATATTGGTGTCCATCAATTCTGACGATCCGGGTCTTTTCAAGACAACGCTGGGGCGGGAGTATCAGATCGCCCGCGACGAGTTCGGCTTCACGATAGAGGCGCTGTCTGATATCTCGCGCATGGCCGCCCGATATGCCTTTGCCCCCGAAGACGTGAAGGCGTGCATCGTTCAGCGGATTGACGATATGCGCCAGCGTTCTTTCAGCGCACCCCGGAAGGGGCCCGGGATGGCGGTTTAATTACGGGGCCGGTCTTGCCGCTGGCGCTGCCGTGACGGCGGTGTCGGGCGTCTCATCGCTATAGGACACCACAGAAATCAGCGGCACATCAATTTTCTCACGGCCTTTCAGAAAATCGAGTTCGATGATGCAGGCAGCGGCCAGAACATGGGCACCAGCCTTGCGGGCCAGTTCGATGGTGGCTTTCAGCGTGCCGCCGGTGGCGAGCAGGTCATCGGCGATGACGACCCGCGCACCCGGCTTGATCAGGTCGGGCTGGAGTTCCAGCGTGTCGGTGCCGTATTCCAGATCATAGGTATGAGAGATGACGGTGCCGGGCAGCTTGCCTTTCTTGCGGGCCATCACCATGCCGATGCCGAGACGATCCGCCAGCGGTACGGCGGTCAGGAAACCGCGCGATTCAATGCCGATCAGAAGGTCGGGCTGGTGTCGCATGACTTCTGATTCCAGAATATCCAGTGTTCGCCTCAGGGCCTCCGGGTGGGCGAGCAGGGGCGAAATGTCGCGGAACAGAATATCTTTCTTGGGGAAGTCGAGCACGCCGCGTATATGGTTTTTGAGATTAAATTCATGGCTTATGGGGTCTGTCATAATGGTTTCTTTCTTCAATGATCTTTTAAAAAATTATGCGGCTTTGGCCTTCAGGCGGACCAGATCGGCGTAGGCTGATTTCAAACGCTCTGTCACCGGGCCGATGGGCAGGTTCACGGCGTCGTCAATTTTGGAGACAGGCGCGATTTCGGCGGCGGTGCCGGTCAGGAATATTTCCTGCACGTTCTTCAAATCGTCCGGCATGATCACGGTTTCTTCCACCGTGTAGCCCAGATCGCGTGCCAGTTTTATCACGGTCTGGCGGGTGATGCCGTTCAGGAAGCATTCCGGCACGGGTGTCTTGATCATGCCGTCTTTCACCACGAACAGGTTTGCGCCAGATGACTCGGCCACGCGGCCATGCACATCAAGCATCAGCGCGTCATCGAATCCTGCGCGGTCGGCCTCGTGCTTGGCCAGTGTGCCGACGCCATAGATACCGGCGCATTTGGCTTGCACCGGCATAGTGCGCGGATCGCAGCGGCGCCACTTGGATGTTTTGAGGGCGAGGCCTGCGTTATCCCCTGATTTCGGGAAGAAATATTTCGGCCATTCCCAGCAGGCGATGGCGACATGAGTTTTACAGGCTTGCGCGGGGATGCCCATCGCTTCGGGTCCGCGCCACGCCAGCGGGCGCACATAACCGTTGGAGATTTTGTTGGCTTCGAGAACTTCGTAGCTGTGCTGATTCAGTTCGTCTGCCGTGTAGGGCAGAGGCATGTCGAGTAGATTACCGGAGTTCACCAGACGCTCTGAATGTTCTTTGACCTTGAAAATCTGGCCGTCATACATGCGCTCGCCTTCGAAGACGCTGCCGCCATAATGCAGGCCATGCGACATGACGTGGACTTTGGCTTCGCGCCACGGCCACATTTTGCCGTCCATCCAGATCCAGCCATCGCGATCATCATAGGGGAGTCCCGGTGCAGCCATTTACATAATCTCCAGTTTTCTTTCCAAACCGAAGTATATGAAGTAGAACAGAGAAATGCAAAA
>JAMHVA010000077.1:0-8025 GCA_035904625.1 Alphaproteobacteria bacterium
GGCCGAGACAGCAGCCGCACCCGCACCCGAGGTTGGACCAACGCCGCTGGAACAGGCGCTGCTGCAGATTTCCGACCTGCAACAGCAATTGGCCGCAACACGCGATCAGGGTTTACGCGCCCTCGCCGAGGCTGACAACGCCCGCAAGCGCGCCCTGAAAGACCGCGAAGACGCCAGCAAGTACGCTGTTTCCAACTTCGCCCGCGATCTGCTGGACTACACCGATAACTTCAAACGCGCGATCGATTCCATCCCCGAAGATCTGAAATCATCCGGCGATGACCGCATTACAAACCTGCTGACCGGGCTGGAAGCCATGCAGCGCCAGCTTCTGCAGACGTTTGAAAAGAACGGCATCAAGAAGCTGGAGCCGCGTGATGAACCCTTTAACCCGCATTTTCACGAAGTGATGTTCGAAGTTCCGGGTACGGGCAAGCCCGCCGGCATGATCATCCAGTTGGTCGATGCCGGTTACATCCTGCATGACCGTCTGCTTCGCCCCGCCCGTGTCGGCGTGGCCAAGGATGAAGGTCAGGGCGGCCCGACACATAGTGTCGATACACGGGCTTAAAAATAGGATTTTAACCCTATTAATCCTTGACCACTGAATTTCCCTCGCTATATTAAAATTCAAGCCGGTAAAAGATCGCCCAAAGGCCGGAAACGGTGGGGATTTTGACCCTGCCCCTCTGGCATTTGGGGCCTTGTATGGTATATTCCAGACCATCGAAAAGACCCCCGATGCAAGGGAACCGCGACGGTGCCAATGGTGGGCCGTTTCCGTGGATTTGCCAAATCGTAAGAGAGGACTAAAAAATCATGAGTAAAGTCATTGGTATTGACCTGGGCACGACCAATTCCTGCGTCGCTGTCATGGAGGGGAAAGAGCCCCGCGTTATCGAGAATGCTGAAGGCGCGCGCACGACGCCGTCGATGATTGCATTCACGAAAGATGGCGAACGTCTGGTTGGCCAGCCCGCCAAGCGTCAGGCCGTTACAAACCCCGACAACACCCTGTACGCGGTCAAACGCCTGATCGGTCGTCGTTTTGATGATGCCGATGTGCAGAAAATGATGAAGACCGCGCCTTTCAAGATCGTGCGCGGCGACAACGGCGACGCCTGGGTCGAAATAGATGGCGAGAAAATGTCACCTTCGCAAATCTCGGCCATGGTGCTGAAAAAGATGAAGGAAACCGCCGAAAGCTATCTTGGCGAAACCGTGACACAAGCGGTTATCACTGTCCCTGCTTACTTCAACGACAGCCAGCGTCAGGCGACGAAAGACGCCGGCAAGATCGCAGGCCTTGACGTACTGCGTATCATCAACGAACCCACAGCTGCGGCGCTGGCTTACGGCCTCGACAAGAAGAAGAACGGCACCATCGCCGTTTACGACTTGGGCGGCGGTACGTTCGATATCTCGATCCTTGAAATCGGCGATGGCGTGTTCGAAGTGAAATCCACCAACGGCGATACGTTCCTCGGCGGTGAAGACTTTGATGCCCGTATCATTGATTATCTGGCCGACGAGTTCAAGAAAGAGCAAGGTATCGATCTGCGTCAGGACAAGCTCGCGCTGCAACGTCTGAAAGAGGCCGCTGAAAAGGCAAAGATCGAGCTGTCATCGACGATGCAGACCGAAGTCAACCTGCCGTTCATCACTGCTGACGCATCAGGCCCGAAACACCTGAACATAAAACTCAGCCGCGCAAAGCTGGAAAGCCTCGTTGACGACCTGATTAAAAGAACTGCCGGCCCGCTGAAAGCGGCGATGAAAGACGCCGGCGTAAAAGCATCCGAAATCGATGAAGTGGTTCTGGTCGGCGGCATGACACGCATGCCGAAAATCATCGAAACAGTAAAGGAATTCTTCGGCAAAGAACCGCACAAGGGCGTAAACCCGGATGAAGTCGTGGCCGATGGCGCGGCCATTCAGGGTGGCGTTCTGAAAGGCGACGTGAAAGACGTTCTCTTGCTCGACGTCACGCCGCTGTCACTCGGTATTGAAACACTGGGCGGCGTATTCACACGCCTGATCGACCGCAACACGACAATCCCGACCAAGAAATCGCAAGTGTTCTCAACCGCTGAAGACAATCAGACGGCTGTGACCATCCGCGTCTTTCAGGGTGAGCGTGAAATGGCCGCCGACAACAAGCTGCTGGGCCAGTTTGATCTGGTTGGCATTCCATCGGCACCGCGTGGCATTCCGCAGATTGAAGTCACATTCGACATTGATGCCAACGGTATCGTGCATGTGACGGCGAAGGACAAAGCCACCGGCAAGGAACAGCAGATCCGCATTCAGGCCTCGGGCGGCCTTTCCGACGCTGATATCCAGCAGATGGTTAAGGATGCGGAAGAGCACGCCGAAGAAGACAAGGGCAAGCGTGAGCTCGTTGATGTGAAGAATCAGGCGGAAGCCATGGTTCACCAGACCGAGCGTACATTGGCCGATCTGGGCGATCAGGTTCCATCTTCTGACAAGGCTGAAGCCGAGTCGGCGCTGGCCGACCTGAAAGCTGCACTGTCCACCAGCGACAAGGACCAAATTAAGGCAAAAACCGATACGCTGATGAAGGCTAGCATGAAGCTGGGCGAACTGGCGTACCGCAAGGCGCAGGAAAACGCGGCGGCCACCCCGGACAATGTCGATACGCAAGGACCGGATGAAGCGACACCCGCCGACGGAGACGTCGTCGATGCGGATTTCAGCGATCTCGAGCTGGATGACGACGACAAGAAACAATAACGAACCAGCGAGGCCCACTAGCGGGCCTCGCCTTCTTTTCTACAGGGTAGAGAATGGCCAAAGATTTTTATCAGGTACTCGGCGTTGACCGTAAAGCCAGCGATGATGAGCTGAAAAAGGCCTATCGCAAGCTGGCGATGCAATATCACCCAGACCGCAACAAGGGAAACCCCGAGGCCGAAGAGAAATTCAAGGAAATCAACGAAGCCTATGACGCGCTGAAAGACCCCCAGAAACGCGCGGCCTATGACCATTACGGCGCTGAAGGCATGAGCAATATGGGCGGCGGTGGCTTTGCCGGGGGATTCGGTGGCGCATTCACCGATATTTTTGAAGACATGTTCGGCGACATGATGGGCCGCGGCGGCAGCCGTACCGGCCCACAGCGCGGCAGTGACATGCAATATACGATGGAAATCACGCTGGAGGAATCATATGCCGGCGTCGAAACCACCATCAAGGTTCCCACGAACGAAGCCTGCGACAAATGTAACGGCTCCGGCGCGGCGGCAGGTACAGGCGAAGAACAATGCCCCACCTGTAACGGTCAGGGCCGCATGCGCATGCAGCAAGGGTTCTTTACGATCGAGCGTCCCTGCGCAACCTGTAACGGTGCCGGCAAGATCATCCGTGACCCTTGCACCAAATGTTCCGGTCAGGGTCGCGTGCGCAAGGAAAAATCCCTGCGTGTCAAAATCCCGGCTGGAATCGAAAGCGGTCGCCGCATTCGTCTGGCTGGTGAAGGTGAGGCCGGTATCCGCAGTGGTCCCCCGGGCGATCTTTATGTTCTGCTGGCGATCAAACCGCATAAACTGTTCCGCCGCGAGGGTGCCAATCTTCACTGCCGTGTGCCGATTCCGATGACCACAGCCGCATTGGGTGGCGAGATCGAGGTGCCCACCATTGATGGCAAGCGTACCAAGGTAAAAATACCTGAGGGTACTCAGAACGGCGCCCATCTGCGCGCCAAGGGCAAGGGTATGACGGTCCTGCGTTCTGATGCCGTCGGTGACATGATCCTTGATATTCAGGTCGAAACACCGATGAACCTGAACCGCAAGCAGCAAGACCTGCTGAAGGAACTGGATAAATCCCTCGGCGGTACGGCGCAAGGCAAGCACAGCCCTGAATCCTCCGGCTTCTTCTCCAAGGTGAAAGAAGTCTGGAGCGATCTGAAAGATTGATATGAAGATTGGAATTGCCGGATATAAGGGCCGCATGGGCCAGATGCTTGTGCGTGAACTTGAATCCGGCGCGTGGCCCGGCCTCACTTACGCAGGCGGCACATTATCATCTGACAACCCCGAGATACTTTTTGATGCCGACGCCGTGATCGATTTCACGACCCCTGAAGCCACACGCAAACATATCTGGCTGGCTGCAAAACACCACAAGCCCATCGTGATCGGCACGACCGGACTCACCGCTGATGACATGAAAGAAATGCAGGACGCGGCAAAAGAATGCCCGCTACTATTCTCTGCCAATATGAGTGTCGGCGTGAATCTGCTAGCTGCTCTCGTCGAGCAAGCTTCAAAACGCCTTGGCCATGATTTTGATATTGAGATCAGCGAAATCCATCATCGTAACAAGGTGGACGCCCCATCCGGTACAGCCCTGATGCTGGGCAAGGCCACAGGCCGAACAGCGGCCCCGATGGATCGTTCCGGCAAACGTGAAACCGGCACACTGGGCTATGCGGTCCAGCGCGGCGGCGATGTCATCGGCGAGCATACTGTGACATTCTTTGGCATCGGGGAACGGATCGAATTGGGCCATCGCGCCCATGACCGCAGCCTGTTCGCCAAGGGTACATTACGCGCAGTAACATGGCTGAAAGACAAACCGCATGGTTTCTATACCATGCGCGATGTTCTGGATCTTTAAGAATTCAGGCTGGTGCGCCCATCGTTGCGGCAGCGGCGGGCCGTGATTTTCTTCCGCACTCAGCCGCGACATGCTGCGCGATCTTCTGGCTCAGCGTTTCAAAACGGTCGACCGGGATCGCTCCGTCATCGTCATATAAATCAAACTGGGTTATAGATTTATCAGTATTGCCCGTGAGAAGAATCTTTTTGCCGTAGAGCGGCTGCCCTTCAGGTGCCGTCCCGGTCTGCGGGAATGACAGCCTGAATATTCCGGCATGCCCTTCCTTGCTGACATGAAGATGCACGAGAGGTTCATGTTCTGATGAAATCTGGGCACTGTGAAACCCGGCATCCTGCAACTTGATACGTGCGCCCATGACAGAGCTTGCCAGCTTGAAGCGCAGCTCTTCCAGTTCAGGACTATCCCATTGCAGCGGTTTATCTGCCGCTGCATCTGCTGCCTGTCTGTAAACGTGGTTGAGATCCGGTCTATCCACGACTGTCCTTTATCAATATCACGCAAAGACTAACAGAATGACGCTGTTATGTCAATAACCGATCCGGTAAGTCCGGCGATTCCATAGCCAGAATCAATCGCTTACGGGGTGTGCCCCAGCCGTAATTATCGATGATTCCGGAGGCCTGAATGACACGATGGCAAGGGATCAGCAACGATACCGGATTAGCCCCCACCGCGCCGCCGACAGCCCGGCTGGCCTTGGGCTTGTCCAGATAGTTGGCAACATCCTGATAACTGACCGCCCCGCCGCAGGGAATTTTCAACAACGCCTGCCAGACCTGGAGCTGGAAGTTCGTGCCATACAGATGGAGGTTGAGGCGTGATTGATCGCTGCCACGCCAGACGGCAATGATTTTTTCCGCCGACGCAGCCGTCCCCTGCGGATCATTTGCAAATTTCGCATGCGGCCAATATTGCTTCAGGCGCTGCATCGGCACGTCCCGGTCACCGTCAACGATAAAACCCAGCCAGCAAATGCCGCGATCCGTTTCCGCGATCAGGATGTCACCAATCGGTGTCGGGTGGAATCCATAACGGATCGTCAGGCCTGCGCCCTTCTTCTGAACCTCGCCGGGTGTTGCCGCCTCGACATTCACAAAAAGATCGAACAACCGCCCATTGCCGGATAGACCAGCGGCATACGCAGCATCCAGCGTTGAATACCCGTTCAACAGAAAGTCACGCGCGTGGCGTGCATTCATATACTGAATCAGTTTCTTCGGGCTTAACCCGACCATTTTGGTAAAGATCTTCTGGAAGTGAGTCACATCATAACCAGCGCGATGCGCCAGACCTTCAAGATCCGGCTGGTCCTGCCAATGCGCGACGATATAATCAATCGCTTCCGATATTGTTTGCGATGCGGTGTCAGTCATGAAAACACGCTAGCGGTCAAAACCGCCAACGCCAATCCGTTTTCTGGCATTATTAAGGCGTTACCGATGTCTATGGCTGATCCGGTCCGCTCAGATGCTGCATGATTGCCAATGCGCGATTCTGCCTTTGCACACGGGCCACATATTCATTCGCAAGAAAGCGGGCAAAAATCTCATTATCGGACGGAAATGTGAATTCCGCCGGTTTATGACAGTCGCCATCGACAACGACAGCACTTTTGTCTGGCGATTCATTTTTGACCGAGAACGGAATAAAAACGCCATGGCTACGACGGTCATCGCCAACGGCAATCACCATGTCCATGGTATCCCGGTTGACTTCGATACTGAACTGATAACGATCATCTGACATTTCAGTCAAAACCTTATCCAGCGCATCAATCTGTGCAATGTCTTTCGCTGTCAATTTAACGGGGGACATAACTTCCACATTCGGGCTGCTGGCTTGCAGGTATATCTCTTGCAGACGGTTCATTATGAACTCCTTGTGCTGATGGAACGCCCCAGATTAACGTCCCTATCCGATCCCGACAAGAAAAACCGATTTCATGATTGTTATCAATGAGATGAAAAGGTTACAATCACACCATGACCATGAGCAAAAAGAACATAGCGGGTTTTTTCAAGACACTGCAAGTCCTCAACCCTGAGCCCCGGGGCGAACTGGAGTACATCAATCCGTACACATTACTGGTTGCGGTGGTGCTGTCGGCGCAGGCAACGGATAAGGGCGTGAACAAAGCAACAAAGGCTCTGTTCGCCAAGGTCGACACGCCGCAGAAGATGGTGAAGCTGGGCGAAGCGGGTCTGAAGGAATACATCAAAATGATCGGCCTGTATAACAGCAAAGCCAAGAATGTGATCGCCCTGTCAGAAATACTCGTGCGTGACTATAAAGGTGAGATTCCCCGCACGCGTGATGAACTGGTCAAGCTGCCCGGTGTCGGGCGCAAGACAGCCAATGTTGTTCTGAATATCGCTTTCGGCGAAGAAACCATGGCTGTCGATACACATATTTTCCGCGTCAGTAATCGCACCGGCCTGGCACCGGGCAGTAATGTCGACAAAGTAGAATCTATACTGGAGGAAGTCGTGCCCAAAGAATTCCGCCGTCATGCCCATCACTGGCTGATCCTGCACGGGCGTTATATTTGCAAGGCACGAAACCCAGACTGCGCAAACTGCCCGGTCTATAAATATTGCGGATTTGAAGAGAAGGAAAATTTCGCCGCTTAGCGCGAAGCAAATACCAAAGATTTCAGGCCATCATGCCCGGCAAGGATATTGCGGATACAATCCTTCTTTTCTTGCGGACTCATTTCACCGGCGCCGTGCGCGCGCATATCCGTGACTTTGCCCCGCGCGCGCATCTCGTAATGGGTAACGGCTTCGTCACCGATATAAAGATCCAGCACGCATGAATCGGTACGGTATTGCAGCACGCCCATATTTCCTTCCGAGCGTTCCAGCCCGGGGCGATCAAGGATCAGCGATACCTCCTTTTTACCGAGACGCAAAAGCGTATCCGGTTCGGCGCGCACCTGCATCGCGATCTGGCGGCTCAGGCGCCCGGACTCGGTCTCTGTCAGCGCACGGCCACTATCTTCGGCAACATAGGCATAAGCCATATTGCTGTTGACGGTTTTATTGATGGAAATGCTGCCCATCATGACGAAAGGCAACCCGGCAAGGAAAACGAGAGACAACGCTTCACGGGAAGAGAAAGCCAGTCGGCTCTTTCTTCGCGCGTGAATCGTTAGGTAACGGAAATTATATTTAAAGTAATCGATCATGGTAACCGGCTCCCATTTCACCCTTTTCAACATTTATGCTTATAGGGAGCCGTATAATACCTTCGTATCGCTTACGCGGCTTCGTTCGCGCTGGAACCGAACGGCAGTTGGCCGCCATCGTTTTCAGCTTCACGACGAGCCTTAACCTGCTTTCCCGGCTTTTCAGCTTTCGCTACCCCCTTTGCAGAGAGCGG
>JAMHVA010000078.1:0-14444 GCA_035904625.1 Alphaproteobacteria bacterium
CGCGGTCTTTCAGGCGGAAGCTGATATCGCCCCACGGCAGGCCGACTTTGTACGGGATTTTGAATTCGTCGGGCTTGGCTTCCTGATCCAGTTCTTTGAGGCGGGTGAGATCTTCGTTGATCGTGATCCGTGCGTGACCTTCAAGGACCATGCGCGGACCGCGTTCGTCGATCAGGGGCGGCAGCTCCGGTGATTCTTCAGCCTTGATCAGGGCATCCTTGTCATACCAGAAGCTGCATTTCGCGCGGACGATCAGGGTGCCGATCAGGGCGCTCCAGCCCGAGGCATTGCAGGCCTTGCAATTGATGCGGCCATCGCCGCCACAGACCTTGCATTTCACGAAACCGCGCCCGTTGCATACATGGCAGGGTGCACGGCCTCCGCCATTACATTTCGGGCATGTCTTGCGGCCCCCGCCTGATGCGATGGTGCGATGCCCGTGACACATAGGGCACTCCACTTCCATCGCGCCACGGCAGCGGTGGCATTTCGCGCGCCCGTCATGGAAACAGTTTTTGCATTTGGTGTACTTGGCGCCGCCGCAGGTGGGGCAGACGTCGTTGACAACGAAAGTTTTGCCGAGCGTGTCGAATGTAACTGTCTGGTTTTCGAGCGCGAAGCCGATATCCTTGCGTTTCTTCAGGATGGAGATGACGAGTTTTTTGACATCTTCGTTGATGGTCGCGTTATTCACGATCATCTGCATTTTCGTGCGCATGTCGGATAGTGATCCGGCGGTTTCCCCTGCCTGTTTGCCGACAGCGCGTTTCTCGGCGATTTGCGGATCCATCTTGAAGAGTTCGTATGTTTCGAACTTGATGATCTCACCTTCGAATTCGCCCAGCGCCACCTGAATGCCGCGCATGCCGTTGCCCTTGGCGACCTCCTGAACTTTCTTGACGGCCTTTTCCAGCAATTCATCGGGGACGGGTTCCGGCCCGTCATACATTTCCGGGTTGGGCGTTGTCAGCGGTTCGTTGTCGTCAAATGAATCCAAGTACAGATCAGGCTGCGGCCTGCCTCAGATATTGTTGCAGGAATTTCGCTGTGCGCCCGTTGGCCAGTGCTGCGGCAGCTTCATTGTAGTGGGTGCCCTCGATGCGCGAGAACGCATGGTCCATGCCCGCATAACTGTGCAGCGTTACAAGAGGGTTATCCTTTAATGCCGCGATGATCTTGGCCTGCGCGTCCTTGGATACAAACTTGTCTTCTTCGGCGATATGCAACATCAGCGGTGTCCGAATCGTTGCCGATTCATTCAGCAATTCGTCCAGACCCACGCCGTAGTAACCGACAGCGCAGTCGGGGTGGACGCGCGTGCCCATCAGGTAAGCGAGCTTGCCGCCAAGGCAATAGCCGATGCAGCCAACTTTGCCTGTGCCTTGCGGATATTGTTTCATGGTATCGAACGTCGCCTGCAGGTCTTTGATGCCCAGATCGACATTGAAGCGCTTAAAAAGATCGAACGCCTTCGCCCATTCGGCATCGGTCTTGTCGGTTAGATCAATGCCGGGTTCAATCCGCCAGAACAGGTCGGGACAAACGGCGATATAGCCGAGCGTGGCCATCTCATCACATTTGGCGCGCATGACGTGATTGATGCCGAAAATTTCCTGAATCACGATGACAACAGGTGCGGGCAGAACCTGCGGCAATGCTACATAAGCATTGAATGTGCCGCCATCGCGTGCGGAGATTGTCATCATGGTCATGATGTGCGGTTCTTTCTGTGGCGTGCCCTTACGGGAAAAGCATCTTCCGTGAAAGAATACGCCCGCCATGCCGCAGGTCAAATGAAAATCTGATGGTGTGCTGATCGCCGGCGTGGGGATCAGGCCGTGATGGTCAGGGAGGGCGACGGAATGGCAATACGTGCGCGCGGGCCGGGTTGCCCGGCTTCGGTGGCGGCGGTTTCAAGGCGACGGCCGATCTGTGCGATCCGTTTTTCCTTGTCCGCGTCAAGCAGCGCATTTGTACGCACGAGTACAGCCGACGACGTACAGCCGAACTTGTCCTTCAGTTTTTCTTCAAGACCGTAGGCTTTCAGGGTGTTGCCGCTGTCGATGACTTCGAAGATCATGTCGGCGCGACAGGTTTCGATGGCGCTCTCGACCTCTCCGTTCTGGTAAATGATGCGGGCCAGGCGTACGCCTTTTTCATCCAGCATCTGCTTCAGTGTTGCAGGATATTTGGTCGCAATCCGCATCTCGTTAATGTCGTCAATGCTTTGCACCCACAGGGAGGGGTCGGATATCAGGGACATACGGCAGCGGGAAACCCGGTCCATTGTCAGAATGATTTCGGGGCGGTTGCGGCGGCCATCGCCCTGCCCGCTCGCCAGCCATTCGTTGAGCGTATCCTTGCCGACGACGGCGAGGTCGGCGGTGCCGTCGGCAATCCAGTCCAGTGCCGTTTCCGAACGCAGCTGCCATGTTGTTGTGTCGATGATTTCGCCGCTGGTATCGCGGGTGATCCCCTTTTTCTTGCGTTCGACGGGTTGTTCGTAAACCAGACCCGCAGCCGCCATCACAAGCTGGAACGCATCTTTCAGGCGCTTCTGATCAGGGAGGATCAGGCACACTGCGTCCCTGTTATAACGAATGCCGGCAGCCGGGGTCTGGTTCATCACACACTCTCTATTATAATTTTATAAGCATTACTCGTGCTACTGTAGTACTACATTAATACGCACCAGGTCAATAAAAATCGCCATCTGCCGGATGCAGGGCTTCTATGTCGTTATTTCAGGGGGTTTTGGGGCAATCAGCCCTTTTTGCGCAGCCGGTCGAGGATCAGGCGGTAACCGTGGAACGGCTCTTTTTCAAGGAAGCGGGCGACGCGGCCCACGGTGGTGGTGCTGGCACCGGTGGCGGCGGAGATGTCGCGGTAGGAACTTTCGCCCTCGGCCAGCATGCGGGCGATCACCCAGCGTTCGGACAGGGCCTTGATTTCAGCCGGGGTGCACAAATCGATCAGGAAGCTGCGGCATTCGGCCTCATCCTTCAGAAGAAGGAAGGCTTTGCAGAGTTCGGAGAAGCCGTCAGGGTCCTTGGGATCGTTCATGCTCATAAGCGCAGTTCTAGCACGTCCGGGCAAAAGCTGCTACACCTCAGGCTTTCCTGACCGAAAGCGGAGGCCTAAAGCCATGAAAGTGACTGTCAATGTCGATTGTACCCCGGAAGAGGCCCGTGCCTTCATCGGGCTGCCGAATGTGGCACCGCTGCAGGAGCGAATGATGAAGGAGCTGGAAAACCGCATGGCTGACAACCTGCAGAATCTCGATCCCGAGACATTCATGAAGACATGGCTGCCGGTGACCATGGAAAACTGGGGACAGATGCAAAAAATGTTCTGGGGACAGATGCAGATGGGTATGAACCCGATGTCGGCCAACGTCGATAGCCCTGCCCCTGAAAAAGCCAAGAAATAAGCGTTAGAGCCTTCCTGTCATCATGCGTGCGCCTGATACAATATATGCATTGTCCACCCCGTGGGGCGTGTCCGGAGTCGCGGTTGTGCGCGTGTCCGGGCCTGCGGCTTTCACGGGGTTGCATGCGCTGTCGGGCCGTCAGGATTTTGTGCCGCGTCAGGCCCATTTGCTGCAGCTGAAATATCCGCAGAACGGACAGACGATGGATCATGCGCTGGTGCTCCCCTTTCGCGCGCCGCACAGCTTCACCGGCGAAGATGTTATCGAATATCAGATTCATGGCGGCGTTGCTGTCATCAACGACATGTTGCGCACGCTCTCGTCGTTGCCTGGCTACCGGATGGCGGAGGCAGGAGAATTCACCCGCCGCGCATTTGAGAACGGCAAGATGGACCTGACCGCCGCCGAAGCGGTGGCCGACCTGATCCATGCCGAGACGGAAGCGCAGAAAGCGCAGGCGCTGGCGCAGATGGAAGGAAGCCTTTCAAAACTTTATGACGACTGGCGCGGGCAGCTGACGCGGGCGCTCGCCCATCTGGAAGCCGATCTCGATTTCCCTGATGAGGATTTGCCCGAAGGGGTAGCGCATGCCGTTGTCCCTGTCATCGGAACCTTGCTGCGCGATCTCGATGAGCATTTGAATGACAATCGCCGCGGCGAACGCCTGCGCGACGGCATTCATGTCGCTGTTATTGGTGCGCCAAATGCCGGTAAATCATCACTGGTCAATGCGCTGGTGCAGCGTGATATCGCGATCGTGTCCGAACATGCAGGCACGACACGCGATATCATCGAAGCGCATTTGAATATCGGCGGTTTTCCGGTGATCCTGTCGGATACGGCTGGCCTGCGTCCCGACCAGATCGGCGATCAGGGGCAGGACAGTATCGAGGGTGAAGGTATCCGCCGTGCCTTGAAGCGTGCGCAGGATGCCGATATTCGCGTACTGGTGTTTGATGCGGGGTTGTTGCCTGAACTGGATCAGCACACGGTCAATCTGGTGCGCGAGAATACCATCATCGTGTTCAATAAAAGTGATCGGCTGCACGGTGAAGCGCCGTTGCTTTCCGGCCTTGCGCCTGTTGTTTTATCCGTGAAAGACAATCAGGGCATCGATCAATTGACGCGGGCGCTCAATGATATGATCCGCACGATGATCGGGACGCGCGAAACACCATCACTGACGCGTGAACGCCATCGCTCAGCCTTGCAGGAATGCCGTGCGTCACTGATGCGGGCGATGAATGCCCCCCTGCCCGAGCTGATGGCCGAAGATGTGCGTCTGGCAATGAGGGCGCTGGGCCGCATTACGGGACGCGTGGATGTCGAGGATTTGCTCGACATCATCTTCCGTGATTTTTGTATCGGGAAATAACCTTAAGCGACAGCTGGCGGGCGCGGGAACATCAGTGTGACAATCTGGTCCAGTGCACGATCCGCCGCAGGGCGATCCTGTGCCTGTCTTGCGTTGACAAAGACCTGATGCAGGGCGCGTCTTTGCGGATCGGTGTCCATGCTCGCCGAATTTATCAGCCATTCATTGACATCGAATCTATTGGCCCGCCCTGCGGCGCGCATGGCGTCTGACTTCGTTTCGTGGAATTCCGGGTCGGCGGCCAGAACCAGTTTCAGAACCTCGATATGTCCGCGTGATGCTGCGTTCTGGGCTGCAGCATGAAAGTCCCACGACACATCGGCGCCGCGAAAGAGCAGGTCTTTCGCCGCATCGGCATCGTTACCCAGTGCGGGGTTGCCCAGGGCTTCGGAAGCGTTGTTATCCATTATGGTTGCGCTTTCAGTTGTGCTTGTTGGGCGCGCTGGGCTGCAACATAGCGGTCGTCGGCTGTAATGACGGGGACCGGGGCGCCTGCTTTTCTTAAAGCATCTCGTGTCGCTTCAGAGGCATTCAGCCAGAAAATAGCTTCTTCGTTAATTACAGCGGGGGCGAAGGCGGTCTTGGCGGAGGTCATGAGCAGGCTCCTTTGTCTTGGTGAAAATATCGCGATTTATATATATGTAAAAGAATTGAAAGGCAAGATTATTCTGCCGGATCAGGATGGCTGCGGGCCGATGTAACGGCTGCCCATCCCCGGGCGTCCCTCGGGTGTCAGGGTATCCTTGGCGAACCCGTCCCGTTCCCATTCCGCCGGGATGACGGTCATCGCCCGGGTGACTTCTTCATAGGTCATAGGCGGGCCCATGGTGGTTTGCTCGGAGTCGGGATCGTCGAGCTGGTTTTCACTGATGATATCGATCCGCAGGCATTTCCAGAGGGTATACATTCCGTCCTTGTCCGGGGCGGCCTCCATATGGAGGGTTTCCAGCACGTCGCACATGAAATGGGCGGTTGCACCCTTGTCAACGTGAACCACGGCGGACTTGATCCGGGCATAATATGGCCCCACCAGCAAGGCGGGCGCGGGGGGCTGCTCGGCGCGGTCAAGCCAGCAGGAATACAAATCAGGTGTCTGGTGTTGTGAGCGGCTTCTCATTTGGCGGTTCCCTGTTTATTCATTTTTATTGTTGGGGGAAGCTAAGCACGAGCAACGGCGTGCCGTCAAACTTTCATGCGCGGCGGCGGTATCCCGGCTTGCCCCTTCTGGCGCTCATATAAGTTTTTTATGCCGGGACCAGTATCTGCGGCCGGCACACGGTTGCCGGGGCACAGGCCGAAAGAGCCGTCTCCACCCGCGCGAGGTTGTCGGTTCCGGTGCGGACCAGCATTTCCCAAGGCAGGACATGCAGACATTCCCTGGTCGGCGGCACGGTGACCGTGTCAATCCGGGCATCGCGAATCCGGCAGAGTGATGCAATATCCGGGGCCTGATCGCCGCAGAAGCTGATACGTATATCGGGATTGGCGGCGCGGGCGCGCTGGGCAATATCGATAATGACGGCGGCGACTTCCGGGTAGAGTGTCCGGAATGGATCGCGCCCGACACCGGAAGAGGATGTGATTTTCAGGCGTGCGTCATCGTCATAGCGCGATACACCCAGTACCGCTGTCGTCAGGTCATTGCCGCCGATGCTGAGGGCGGAAGCCCGCTTTGCGATAGCTTCAATATTATTACAGGCTTCAAGGCTTTCAATCATGGCGCAGGGTTGATATTCGCGCTCTGCACGACTCATGTCCCCGGCGATATAAGAGGCTGTGCGGAAATCATCACTGACGGAGTAGAATGCATCAAGGCGAGCATCGAAAGGAATAGTCAGAACCGGGCGACGCGCATCCTCGACTTCCAAGAAGACATCGGCGAACGCTGCCAGCTGGACACGATGCAGTGCTTGCGTCACACGCGCCATGACCAAATGTTTTTCATGCGCGGGCCGCGCGTTCCATGTTTGCTGATCTTCGGCAGAAAGACATTCTTCCGGCTTGATATCCAGCAACCGCAATTTCATCGGCACATCGGCATAGGTTGATAGTTCTTTCATGAACGCGAAATTCTTTTCCGCGAAAGGTGTATTGTCACCGTAGCCATCCGGGGAGAGCAGCAGGCTCGTGATGGTGGGGTCGGGTTTGTCGAGTATAAAAAACTCACTGCGGATCAAACCGACGGCGGCCTTGCGATCACGGGCGAAATCCAGATTGTCCCAGCGTGTGACACTGACCTCGAATGAGGGGATATGGATGCCGGATTTTGCGTACTCCGCTTGCTTGCGCGGAAATTCCCTGACGCAGCTTTTTAAGAATCTGTCGGCGATATCCGGATCCGAGAACAAGCCACTGGCATCACCAATCGTGCAGGGCGCGGTGTGCAGATTCTTTCCTGCAGGGTCGAGCGTGACCAGATGGCCAGCGGGATATTCTCGGCGCAGTCTTTCAAACAGACCGTGGTCGTCAGCTGATACAAGGCTGGGGATTCCGTATCCGGCCAGCATCGGTGATATGTGACCGGGCAGATCGGCATGCGCGCAGACAACGCCCGCGACGTAGCCGTTTGTGATCCACGGGATCATGTCTTTGGTGAATGTTTCAACCGCCAGAATGCTTTTCTGGCCCTGTGCGGCATGGGCTTCGAGGTCGTCATGCGTATAAGCAATCGCGGCAGTCGCCGGAATGCCGCGCGATTCACGGAACGATAGCATCAGCGATTCATGACCCGGTTCAGGGATCACGCCATGCAGGATATTCTTGCTGGCCTCCAGCGGACCCTCGCAGCCGGTCAGCGCGTGACGTATGCGTTTACGCTCCTCTGTGAGCGCCAGTGTTTCTGCTGCTGTCTGCGCAGGTGCTCTTCCCGTCAGCGGTCTGCCGCTCTGGCTTTTTTGATACAGCGTTATAAAGCTGCTCTCGCCCGCTCCTAATGACTTATCAGCGCCGAATGTCGGTATTTCAGGATCGGCGGCGGCCAGGTCGCGGGCTGCCTCGCAGGCATCTTCAATCGAACCGCTGACGAAATAAACACCCGCCGCGGTTGCTCCTTGCGCCCGGATGGCCTGTGCGCAGGCAGCACAATTGACGGCGGGATCGTCGATATCGGGGATATTAAAATCGCTGATCAGGATACAGCGGTCACCTGAACGGATCTGGGTCGCAATGTAATCATGAACCGAAGCCGAATCTTCGCAGCCCTGAAAGCGGGCTTCCGGAAAGGTGCTGCCGTAAATTTCACGGATAATTTCGCGATGAAACATATCGTCATCGAGGACGATGACATGCAATGCTTGTTCTTGTGCTGGCGCTGTCGTCGCCATGTCCCCTCCGGTAGGCTTTCGTCTCGGGCTGTTTTCCAGCCTTCTTGTTTTTGCGTAATGCCTGAGTATGTATATATTTCTTATGTAATCACAAGAAATATATAACGAACTCCCTAATTTCCTCTAAACCAATTATGTCATTTTCTTCTCATAAAGCTGGAATTTATCCACAGGTTCAGGTTATAAAGGCGACCTTATGAAGCTCGATCCCAGCACCTCTTTTGACGTTATTGTTGTCGGCGGCGGCCATGCCGGTTGCGAAGCCGCGGCAGCGTCTGCCCGCATGGGTGCCAAGACCGCCCTGCTGACCCATAAGTTCGAGACCATCGGGGCAATGTCCTGCAACCCCGCCATTGGCGGCTTGGGCAAGGGCCATCTGGTCCGGGAAATAGACGCGCTGGATGGGATCATGGGCCGGGTCATCGATCAGAGCGGGATTCAGTTCCGGATCCTGAACGCCTCCAAGGGGCCTGCCGTGCGCGGCCCCCGGGCGCAGGCCGACCGCAAGCTCTATAAGCAGGCTATGCAGGCCCTCCTCTCCGACTATCCCAACCTGACCATTATTGTCGGGGCGGCGGACGATCTGATCCTGAATGCTTCACGTGAAATCTCCGGACTGCGGACTCTGGACGGGCGGGAGTTTTCTTGCCGTTCGGTGGTCCTGACCACGGGGACGTTCCTGCGCGGATTGATCCACCGTGGCGAAGAGCGGATTCCGGCGGGTCGTGTGGGCGAGCAGCCGACCATTGGGCTTGCGGAAACCCTTGAAAAGCTTGAATTTCCGCTGGGTCGGCTGAAAACCGGCACTCCAGCCCGGCTGGATGGCCGCACCATTAATTGGAGCATCCTTGAGGAGCAGCCGGGTGATAACCCGCCGCAGCCTTTCTCGTTCATGAATGACCGGATTACGGTGCCGCAGATTTCCTGCTTCATGACCTATACCTCGCAGAAGACCCATGACATTATCCGGGCCAATTTGCACCGGGCGCCGATGTATTCCGGCGCGATCAAGGGTACGGGCCCGCGCTACTGCCCGTCCATCGAGGACAAGGTTGTCCGGTTCGCCCATAAGGAGCGGCACCAGATTTTCCTCGAACCCGAGGGGCTGGACGATCATACGGTTTACCCGAACGGGATATCGAACGCCCTGCCGATCGAGGTACAGGCGGAGTTGCTGAAATCGATCCCGGGGCTGGAGAATACCAAGGTTCTGGAATGGGCCTATGCCATCGAATATGATTATTGCGACCCCCGCGACCTGAAAAATACACTGGAATCCCGCCGTTTGCCGGGGCTTTTCCTCGCTGGGCAGATCAATGGCACGACAGGCTATGAGGAAGCGGCAGCGCAGGGCCTGATGGCGGGCCTGAATGCCGCGCTGCTGGCCGAGGGCGCAGGCCGGACATTTGTTCTGGACCGCGCGGATGCCTATATCGGGGTGCTGGTGGATGACCTGATTTCCCGGGGGGCGCCGGAGCCCTACCGCATGTTTACAAGTCGGGCGGAGTATCGCTTGAAGCTGCGGGCGGACAATGCAGATCAACGGCTTACAGATCTGGGATTGGCGCTGGGCTGTGTGGATGTTTCACGTGAAACAATGTGGACAAAAAAGAAAGAAGCGCTGGCGGCGGCGCACGATCTGGCCCGGGGCCTGAAGGCAACGCCGAACGTTCTGGCCCAGAAGGGCGTGGCCGTCAATATGGACGGGCAGCACCGCAGCGCCTTCGATTTAATAGGATATGCCCATGTGGGCTGGGACGGCGCGGCGCAGGTCTGGCCGGAGCTGAATGCCCTGCCTACCGCCATTATAGAGCAGATCAAGATCGACGCCCTCTATAGCGGCTATATGGAGCGGCAGGATATCGATATCGAGGCCTTCCGCAAGGATGAGGCTTTGGAGATTCCGGCGGACATGGATTATAGCGCCTTGGGCAGTCTTTCGACCGAAATCCGCCTGAAGCTGGATAAGGCGCGTCCCGCGACATTAGGCGCAGCGGCTCGTATTCCCGGGGTTACTCCGGCGGCGCTGGTGGCGTTGCTCCGGTTTGTGAAAAAGCGGGATCACCGCGATGCAGCCTAATCCTGCCCCAGAGTTTGTTTCACGTGAATCATTGGAGAAGCTGGAGCATTATCTAGCCCTTCTGGAGAAATGGCAGAAGGCGGTCAATCTGGTCAGCCCCTCCACCCTTCCTGATGCCTGGCAGCGCCACTTTTTGGATTCAATGCAGCTGGGCCCCTTGCTGGATATAAGTGAAATTCAGGCGGCGCGTCAGCGCCGCGCGGGTTCCAGCCCGGTATGCTATGCCGGGGACGAATCGGCGACGGGCAAGGTTACCTTGTTCGATTTTGGCAGTGGAGCAGGGTTCCCTGGAATGGTGCTGGCGATCATGTATCCGCAGCTCTCGGTTCATCTCGTAGAATCGGACCAAAAAAAGTGCAGTTTTCTTTCCACTGTTTCACGTGAAACAAAGACACCCGTATCGATTCATAATAGTCGCATCGAATCGCTGAAAACTGATGCTGTTCCGGACGTGATTTCTGCACGGGCGCTCGCGGATCTTGACCTGCTCCTGACCTATTCTGAACCATGGGCGCTGCTTAATCCGGATCTGGTGTTATTGTTGCCAAAGGGCGAGAATTATAAAGCTGAGATCGTAGAATTAGCGCCCGGGCGTTATACACAGTGTGAAGAATTCCCTAGTCAGACCGATGAAAAGGCCAGAATTCTGCGTATTTCCGGCCTTTTTAGCGGTGTGCATAAAGACTTATAATAAGTGACTCATTTTCTTGACCGGGAGGGTCGGGATTGGATAGGACTAAAGACATGACAAATCAGCTCCCCGTTCCGCTTACTGTTCCTCGCATTCTGGCTGTCTGCAACCAGAAAGGCGGGGTTGGCAAAACCACCACATCGGTCAATCTGGCAACGGCTTTGTCCGCTGTTGGTCGCCGCGTTCTGCTGGTCGATCTCGATCCGCAAGGGAATGCCTCGACTGGCCTTGGCATCAAGCGTTCGACGATCCATAAAAGCACCTATGACGTTCTTTTTAACGAGTCTCCCATACAGGATATTGTTATGGAAACGCGTGTGCCGAAACTGTACGTTGCGCCGTCAACGATCCATCTTTCGGGCGCTGAAATTGAGCTTGTCGGCGCTGAGCGCCGCGAATACCGCCTGCGCGACATGCTGCGCGTTCCCCTGCCCTATGATTATGTCATTCTGGATTGCCCGCCGTCCCTGAACCTGTTGACGCTGAACGCGCTGGTCGCTGCCGACTCAATCGTCGTGCCGCTGCAATGCGAGTTTTATGCGCTGGAAGGCCTGTCACATCTGGTTAAAACGATCGAGCGTGTCCGCAAGACCTTCAATCCGGCGCTGGATATCCATGGAGTCGTTCTGACCATGTATGACAAGCGTAACAAGTTGGCCGTGATGGTCGAGCAGGATGTCCGGTCTTTTATGGGCGACAAGGTTTACAAGACGGTGATCCCGCGCAACGTCCGCGTGTCGGAAGCACCATCCTTCGGATTGCCCGCAATTGTCTATGACATGGGCTGCCCCGGGGCGCAGGCGTATATTCGTCTGGCCAGCGAAGTCATGAAACGCGAGAAAATTCTGGCTGCGGAACGTGCGCAGCAAAATGAAAAGGTAGCTTAAGGGAAATGAGCAACGATATGAGCATGAATGCAGCAAAAAAACGCGGTCTGGGCCGTGGCCTGAACGCCCTGTTTGAAGACGAAGAAGCCGGGTTTTCCGGCGATCCCGCACCGGTTGTGCAGGGCGATGCTGCAGCATCAGCAACCCGCCGCATGCTGGGTATCGACCAGTTGCAGCCGAGCCCGTTCCAGCCGCGCCAGTATATGGATGAGGCATCGCTGAACGAACTGGCGCAGTCCGTCGCGATTCATGGCGTGCTGCAACCCATTCTGGTGCGTCAGAAGCCGGGCGCAGCAAATATCTGGGAAATTATCGCCGGTGAACGCCGTTGGCGTGCCGCGCAGCGTGCGAAACTGCACGAGGTTCCGGTCGTCATCAAGGAACTAGACGACGAAACCGCCGCCGAAATTGCCCTGATCGAGAATCTGCAGCGTGCCGACCTGAATGCGCTGGAGGAGGCGCAGGGCATCAAGCGCCTGATGGAAGATTACGGCCACACGCAGGAAAAGCTGGCATCGGTGCTGGGCAAAAGCCGCAGCTATGTGGCGAATATGGTGCGCCTGCTGAGCCTGCCGGTTGCGGTTCAGGTGATGATGCATGAAGGCAAGCTCTCCGCTGGTCACGCGAAGGTGCTGGTTAGTGCCGCGCACCCTGAAGCGCTGGCGCGTCGCATCATCGAGGAAGGTTTAAGCGTGCGTGAGGCCGAAAAAATGGCGGCTTCCGAAGCAAAAGCAAAACCAGCCAAGGCATCATCTGTGCCGAGTGGCCAGAAGGTTGCCAAGGATGTGAATGTTCTGGCGCTGGAAAAAGACCTCACCGACAAGCTGGGCCTGAAAGTGACCATCGACCTGAAGAAGGATGGCAAGGGCGCCGTCCGTGTCGATTATAAAACGCTCGATCAACTGGATGATGTTATCCGCCGCCTGACCAACGTCTAGCGCGTGGTTGTTTAGCCTTCATCAAGGGGGTTATCGGGGGCGCACGCCCATGGTTGCGGCGCCTGATTTACTCGCAACGGCGTTCAGCTCTCTGGTGAAATCCTGCGTGCTTTGGGTCAGGTCGCGTCCTTGCACCGCATGAATGCCGAATTTCTGGCGCAGATACTGTGCCTGCTCGGCGTTCTTGACCCGTTCGGTCACGATGTGCGCCTCTGGAACGATGCGATAAATCCGCTTCATCAGCGGCGCCAGATCGAAATCATCTTTCAGGGCGGCCTCGATCGTCTCGCCGTCGATCTTCACGAAATCAACGATGCCCGCGAGATTTTCCAGACGTTCCCAGTCATGGCTGTCGCAATCATCGCCATTGTCCTGGCAAGCCTTGCGGTCATGGTAAAAATCATCGACAGCAAAGCGGCAACCAAATTCATGCTTCATTTCCAGCAGCACGTCACGGCAGGGATTGCTGGCCAGATCATCTTCCGTCACTTCGAAGGTGATGTCTCCGTGTTTGATTTTTCCCTGATAGTGGGTGCGCAGCAGGTCTGAAACATCGTCCCAGAAATCGGGGCGCGGCATGTTGCGTGCCGATGTGTTGATCGAAATCGGCATTGTGCCTTCGCGCAGGGCCTGATCGATACTGGCGAGGATCACGGCTTTGTCGAAGGGTTCATGCAGGCCACTTTCGATCAGGCATGTAATCGCACCGAAAATGTTCAAGGGCCTGTAATCGGGGCCCTGCGGACGCAGCAGCATTTCAGACGGATACTGATGAATATCGTCGGTCCTGTCGACGTCGTGCCAGGGCTCGCGCTCGAAATAAAAGCGGCCTACGCGCATCGCTTCGAGCATGTTGAGGGCATCCATGGTATGGCCCTTCCCCACGACTGTATTGCTTGTGATACAGCCGATCAGGCCTGCCAGTGCCTCTTCAATATAATCCCTGCTTTTTTGTTCTGTCGGGCTCTTCATGTCCTACCTGTCCCAGTACTCTATCATGGTTGGCGCGCCGCCTGCAAAAAATGAAAAATCTCAACTATTGAGCGGCCAAAGCCTCGTTGTTGTTCTTTATTATACCGCGGGGGTTGGCTTTGCCGGGTGTATCAGCTTCGTTGCGGATGGGCGTTGGTGCGGGCCGTCCATGCGGAAGGACTACCGCCTGTCAGCGTGACAGTCAGGCAAAGAAAAAGAACGGCGATCGCGGAAAAACGTCCCCACATGGATTCAACCATACCAGAAAAACAGTGAATAATCGTTAAATTGGTTGTAAATCAAGATGATCGGATCACCCAAAGGGGTGATGATCAGACTGCATTGAACGAGGTCGTTATGAATTCTTTACGGTTTGTTATCCTTTCCTGCCTGCTGGTCTTGAGCGCCTGCGGTTTCCGCCCGCTGTATGGCAACCACAGCCTGTCCACGACCGAAGCCGTTCGTGACGGCCTGAATGCGATTGAAATCATGAACATCCCCGATCAGGCGGGTCAGTATCTGCGCAATGCGCTGATGGATCGTTTCTATTCCAAGGGGCGTCCGGGTGCGAATGCCCGCTACAAGCTGGATATTTCCCCGATCTCGGAAAGCCGTACCGATCTGGATGTGACCAAGACATCGGACACGACGCGGGCGCAGCTGCGGCTGGCCACCAGTCTGGTGCTGAAGGATGCGGAGGGCACGGTTCTGCTGGAGCGCGACCTGATGGCGATTACCAGTTATAACG
>JAMHVA010000079.1:0-1792 GCA_035904625.1 Alphaproteobacteria bacterium
CGCCGAGAAGATCCGTAAAGAGGAAGGCCGTGTCCAGCGCGAGGCGTTCCTGACATCGGCCAAGTTCCTGATCGAAAGCCTGCATTCGCTGTCGGTGGACCTGACCCGGATGATGGATGGCGAAGTGCCGGAAAAAACATGGCGCGCCTTCCAGAAGGGGGACGTCGGGGCCTTTACCCGTCGTCTGGCCCAGTTGGGCGTCGATTTGCCGATCGATCGTATCCGCACCAAATTCGCGGATGACACGGAATTCCGTACCTATGTTCAGCGTTTCATTCGCCAGTTTGAAGAAATTTTCGAACAGGCTGTTGCGAACGACCACGGCGATCTGCTGGCGGCGACCTTTGCTTCCAGCGATGTGGGCGGGCTGTATGTAACGCTGTGTCAGGCCGCAGGTCGCGAGCCCAAGTTAACAAGGGATGAACGCCGCGTGGCTTAAGGCCGAATATGGTTTTTGCATAACCATATGAAATATTTGAAAAATTCAGAATGACGGGGGTTGAGAAGACCCCCGTTTTCTTTGATAATCTTTTGTTGAGACTTTTTGCCTATCCTTTGAAGAAGAGAGTTTCTTTAAGAGCGATCAAGGGGATATCAGCCGCAATGCCAAAAACAAAGTTCTGTCAGGGGATCTCTGATATTTCCGATAGTTATGATGCGTTCATCATCGACCAGTGGGGCGTGCTCCATAACGGCGAGCGCCTGTATGAAGGCGTCGCGGACTGCCTGAGGGAACTCAAGGCTCGTAATAAATTCATCATCATCCTTTCAAACTCCGGCAAGCGCGCGGAAGAAAACAAGAAGAGGCTGGCCGAATTGGGCCTAGGCCCCAGCCTCTATGATGAAATTGTCACTTCCGGGGAAATCACATGGCAGGGCCTGAAAGACCAGAACGATGGCTTCTTCAGCAATATCGGCAAGAAATGTTTCCTGATGAGCCGTGGTGGCGACCGTTCCATCGTGGATGGCTTGGATGTTGAGGTCGTCGACAAGATTGAGGATGCTGAATTTCTGCTGATCAGCGGTTCCGATGCGCCGCAGAAGACTATGGTCGATTATTACGAACCCATCCTGCGGATGGCGATCCGCAAACGCCTAAAGGCTATTTGCGCTAACCCTGACAGCCAGATTGTTATGGGTGACCAGTTTGCACTTGGGCCGGGCATGATTGCCCGCCGTTACGAAGACTTCGGCGGTGTGGTCCATTACATCGGCAAGCCGCATAAACCGATTTATCAGCACTGCATTAAAATATTGCAGGCCAAGCAGATATATCCCGGTGACACGGTTATGCTGGGTGATACCATGGCGCACGACATTCTGGGTGCCAGCACCGTGAATATCGACACCTGTCTGGTGAAAAGCGGCCTTCATTTCGGGACGTTCAAGAATTGCAAGACGCCGGGCGATGTTGATCGTGCGCTGAACGTACTGGTATTGCAGTATAACAATATCCGCCCGACCTATCTGGTAAACCGTCTGAACTGGGGCAAGCCCTTGCCGGACCGCAAGCACAAGAAGCGCAAGACAGCCTGATTATCTGTCGCCTTTAGATCTCGATTTCAGCAAAAGGATTTCAACAGCTGACATCAACTCGGGCAGCTTCCGCTCGACGGCTGTTTCACCTTCCTTGATCAGGTCTTCCGCCCGTTCAAATTCCAGTAATCCGATATGGCCGATGCGCGGTTTTATATGGACGTCCGGCGGATCGCCAGCAAGACGCGAACGCGTCAGGCGATCCTGAATGATGTTCAGTGAAGATACCATGACACCGAACAGGCTGGGGCTGTTG
>JAMHVA010000080.1:0-5028 GCA_035904625.1 Alphaproteobacteria bacterium
CCTGTCTGTATTGTTCAATCAGGTCGCGTAGCAATAGATCGTGCAGTGGCTGCCAGTTATCCTTTTCGGTGACGGCGACAATACCGCCGGTTTTGGTCTGCGGGGTGTAGGGCGTGCCATCCCATTTTGTCAGGTATCCCCCGGCTTCCTCGACCATCAACTGCCCCGCCAGATGGTCCCATGGTTTGATGCGCGTATAAATCGAAAAATCGACCATGTCCTGCGCCAGTCTTAAGTATTCATGTCCGGCGCAGCCCAGTGTGGTGATGGTTTTTACACTGTGTGCTTTGTCTTCGATATAAGGTCTCATGCTCTTGGGAAAGTACCGTATCCCCATGAAACCTGTCATATCTTGTGCAGCTTTCCTTGATGGTTTGACAGATAGTTTGCGTTGATCAAGGAAAGCGCCCTCGCCGCGGCTGGCGATCATCATTCTACCGGTAACTGGATCATATATCCATGACTGCACTGTCTGGCCGTCAACAACCAGTGCCAGCATCGTACAGAAATCATTCGTTCCATGAGCGAAGTTGTATGTTCCGTCGACGGGGTCGGTTACCCATACGGGGCGGGATACGTCTTCCAGTTCCTCTATCCTGATATCTCCCGATGATATCCCCTCTTCTCCTAATACAATCGATCCGGGAAGGATTTTCGGGAGGATGTCGATCAGAGCCCGTTCCATTTCCTGATCGGCGACTGTGACCAGATCGGTTGGACCTGTCTTGCTCATGATTTCGTGGGACAGTAACTGCCGGAAACGCGGCATGATGTAGATGGCCGATTGCTCGCGCAGAATATCTGCAACTATTTCAGGACTAGCGGACTGCGCCATTTCTGCCTCATTCCGGGTCGGGGTTTATTCCGAACCGGTCCTGAAAGCGCCCCATGTCTGCGGGGTCGATATCGACCGAAATGCAAATATGGCTATGCTCGGCATTTGGCGATTCTTTCAGTACGTTTGTACGTTCATGAAGCCAGCTTATGGCGTCACCGCGGCTGGCGTCAATCGTGTAAGAGACGAATTGGTGATGTTCAGAAACGATTTTCTGTATCGCGCCGTGCAGTTTCTCTATTCCCTCGCCCGTTAGGGCCGATATGGCAACTTCGCGCTCATAAAATCCTGTCTTATGAATGACCTGATCGCGATCTTCCGCCGGGATACGGTCAATCTTGTTCAAGACCTCAATAATGCGGGTATCGCTGTCATATTCAATCCCGAGATCGGCAAGGATCTGGATGACGTCTTCGCGCTGCGCCAGCGTATCGGGGCGTGAACAATCGCGAACATGCAGGATTACATCTGCGACTTGAACTTGTTCCAGCGTGGCGCGGAACGCAGCGACGAGGTGAGTTGGAAGATCGGAGATGAATCCCACTGTATCAGACAGGATAATATCCTGATTGTTGGGAAGGCGGATGCTGCGCATGGTCGGATCAAGCGTTGCGAACAACAGGTCCTTGGCAAAGACCCCTGCCCCCGTCATGCGATTGAAGAGCGTGGATTTCCCGGCGTTCGTGTAGCCGACCAGCGCGACAATGGGCATGGGGATGCGTTCGCGGCCGCGTCTCTGGATTTCACGGGTCCGGCGTACCTGCTCCAGTTCTTTCTTCAGGCGGACGATCTTTTCCGAGATGATACGGCGGTCAAGCTCGATCTGGGTCTCACCGGGGCCGCCCATGAATCCGGCACCACCGCGCTGACGTTCAAGGTGTGTCCATGCACGCACAAGGCGGGATTTCTGGTACTCAAGGGCAGCGACCTCGACCTGTAGCTGGCCCTCGCGGGTTTGCGCGCGGGCACCGAAAATCTCGAGGATCAGGCCGGTTCTATCGATGACCTTGGTTCCCCATGCATCTTCCAGATTCTTTTGCTGAATGGGGGATAATGCGTGATTGACAAAAATCAGTGTTGGCGGGGCTTCTTCACAAAGGTCGGCGATTTCCTCGATCACACCGGGGCCGATCAGTGTGGCAGGGTTCAGACGCCCAAGCTTGACCAGACGGCTGCCGAGCAGCTTGAGGTTGATTGCGTGGGTCAGGCCAATCGCCTCTTCCAGCTGTTCTTCCGGAGCAGGCTCGTAAACACTGTCGTTTTTACTAATGGCATGCGACAACACCGGGTGCACGACGAATACCGTGTCCCGGTGTTTGTTCATATTCATATCTGCAGGAGAGGATGCGATTACTCGCCGCCTTCTTTACCACCTTCTTCGTTGTCATACAGAGACAGCGGCCCGCCGGGCATAATGGTGGAAATTGCATGCTTGTAAACCAGCTGCACGTGCGCATCACGGCGCAGCAGCATGGAGAAATTATCAAACCAGGTTACAACACCCTGGAGTTTAACGCCATTCACAAGGAAGACTGTGACGCTCATCTTCTCTTTGCGAATTTTGTTCAGAAACACATCTTGAACGTTCTGGTTTTTTTCAGTCATTTTTCTCTTCTTATGTTTTTTATAGGTTCGCGTTCTTTACTGAATCACGGGCTGATCCCGCGGCCCTCTTTTTAGTCGATCTGTTGCTGCGCCGCAAGGCTAAAATCCCCTGCCCTATCATATTGAAAAATAAGAACTATTATTCTGATAAATAGGCGGCTAATGCGATGCAGTCCTGAAATACATAAGGCGGGGAATGGGTTTTCATGACTTCAGCATTATCCTTCCCGTGGAAGACCAACACGGGGACGCAGCCAGCGTCGCGGGCGGCGACCATATCGATGTCACTGTCGCCCACATACCAGACCTTTTGACTGTCTGGTGAGACTTTGGCCTCGGCCATGGCATTCCTGATCGGGATTCCGGAGGGTTTGTCTTTCTCCGACTTGCCCGCCCCTATGATGGCGCGTACGTAGCGACCCCAGCCCAGATGGGTGACCTCCCGGATCAGGAATTCATGTCTTTTATTGCTGACGATGCCGACGGGGATACCTGCTTCATGCAATTGCTTTAATAGTTCTCCTGAATGCTCCAGCACATGCAGGTGCTTCAGGTGGTTTTCGTCCATGAATGTCTTCAGGTGGTCAAAGGCTGCCGGGGCCTTGTCGCCGTAAATCATCGGGTAAAGTTCACGGGATGAAAACTTCATCTGCTGGTAAAATTCATCGCGGGTCCACAGTGGCAGGGCGAATTGCTCCCGGACATAATTATGGGCCAGTAAAAGACCGGGTAGCGTATCGACTAATGTTCCGTCCCAATCAAAGAAGACAGCATCAGGTTTTTCTGCATTCTCAGGCAGTCTTAAGCACTCCATGCCATTTCCTCTCCGCGCTCACCGCGTGCATAGGCCCGGTATTCTTCATATAATCTTTTGGCAACCGGGCCGGGTTCGCCTGTTCCAATTTTGTGGCCGTCGATCTCGATGATCGGTACGACCAACGCCACCGCACTGCTATTGAAAGCCTCTTCGGCCTCGTATGCTTCTTTCAAGGTAAAGGGTCGCTCTTCGACCGACATCTGCAAATCCTGACAGATTTTTGTAATCGCTGTGCGGGTAACGCCGCGCAGGATGGAACGCGTCGCATCGCGGGTGATGATCTTGCCGCCTTTGGTCACAATCCAGGCGTTGCTGGATGATCCTTCCGTCACAAAGCCTTTGTCATCAACCATCCAGGCCTCGTAAGCGCCTTTCTCGGCGGCGGTCTGCTTGGCAAGAACTTGCGGCAACAGAGCTACAGATTTTATGTCAGGACGCTTCCAGCGGATATCAGGGACACTGATGGCTTTGCCGCCTTTTTCGACCGCAGCATTACCGTCAAAACGGAAGGGCCATGTGGTCATGACAAGGGATGGGCGAATATCCTGTCCCGGGAATTTGAAATCTCGTTTTGCAACGCCGCGTGTGATCTGGATATAGATATTAGCGCTACGCAGACGATTTTTCTGCACCAGTTCCCGCATCAGAAGACTGAGCGTCTTGCGAGGTACCGGCATATCGATGGAAAGTTCCGAAAGTGAGCGCTCCAGACGGTCGAGATGTCCGGTCTCATCGGCAAGCTTGCCATTGATCAGGGCGATGACTTCGTAGACGCCATCGGCGAACTGATATCCGCGGTCTTCGATATGGACGCCAGCATCGCGGTGCAGGTGATAAGCGCCGTTCACATAGGCATAACGCGGCATGACTGCATTCTCCCCCTAGAAAAGATCTACATGAACCATGAACATTTGCTCGACACGGCGAACCTGCTCAGCGGATGTAAGAACAACTACATGATCATGCGGCTTAATAATAAGCTCGTTATGTGGTACCAATATTGATCCGTCGCGGACAATAGCACCTATCCTGACATTCTGTGGCAGGCCAAGATCTTCAATCGCGTGGTTTGCCATGTGCGATGTTTCCGACACTTCGGCTTCGATGACTTCGGCACGTCCCTCTTCCAGCGTATGCAGGGCCTTAATACGTCCGCGTCGAACATGGCGCATGATGGTCGAGACGGTCGATGCACGCGGAGACACAACAGCATCTATGCCGAGAATCGGCGTTAGTGATGCGTATGTCGTGCCATTCACAAGGGCAATCGCCCTTTGTGCGCCGGTTTGTTTGGCTAGAACAGCACCCAGAATATTCGATTCATCGTTATTGGTTACGGTGATTACCGTTTCCGTCTGACTGATGTTGGCCTCACCGATTAGATCACGATGCAGGGCGTCACCCTGCAAAACTGTTACCTTAGGCAGTTTTTCAGCCAAAAATAGTGCGCGTTCCTTATTATGCTCTATGACCTTCAGGCTCATATGCGGAAACGTGTTGATCAGCTTGCTGGCGAGATAATATCCGACATTGCCCCCACCGATTAATACGACGCTGCGCGCCTGCTTTTCTTCGTGGCCAAAAGCAGCCAGCGCGCGGCTGATGTGCATAGAGTCAGTGAAAAAGAAGACCTCGTCTTCTGCCTGAATGCGTTCCGATCCTGTCGGAATAATATAGTCGTTGCCTCTTCGGATGCTACCGACGATCAACGATAAGTCAGGGAACAGGGTGCTGATCTGGTTGAGTTGCGTATTAATCAGCGGACAGTTGC
>JAMHVA010000081.1:0-10197 GCA_035904625.1 Alphaproteobacteria bacterium
CCGGACAAAAACACAACGATCATTTTTTATTGCGCAAATTCCGTGATGCTGTCGCGCCGTGTGTCACAAACCTATATAGCCCTGCCGCAGGCGCTTTATCACGGTTATAAAAATTCCTACATTCTTGAAAATGTTCAGGATGAGAAAGCCCTGACCGACCTGATGACCCCCGTGCCCCAGCAGGAGTCGCCACAATGACAAGAAATACGCCGCGGATCATCGAAGACATCCTGCTCGACATGCAACGTCTGGCCCCCGCGCTGGAGCATAAGCGCCGTCTTTACACGCTGATGCTGATGGGGGGCATTACGCTGATCGTGACTCTGATTTTCGGCGTCGTCCTGCTGGTGCTGTCAGCCAGTGCCGTCACCCTTGCCGTTCTGGTTATCATTGGCCTGTTGCCTTGCTACATGTTCTACCGGCTGATGAACCACACCTATCGCAAGGCCGTGCACAAGGCCTTCGTCGATGCGATCTGCCGTCGCGGCAATCTCGAATACTCCGATCTGGGATTTTTCGAGGCCAGCGAAGTCGCCCAGCATGGCATCCTGCCGCAGGCCAGCAAACACAGTTCCGGCGAAGGTATCAAAGGCACATACCACGGTGTCACCTTCGCGTTGCAGGAACTGTCGATGAAAGACGGGCAAGTGACCTCATTCTGGGGCATTGTCGCCCGCATCTATGTGAAACACTCTTTCGAAGCCCATACCGTGATCATCCCCAAAAGCTGGGTTGGATCATACCGGATCAAATATCCGAACTGGAGCAACGTGACCCCGATGGCGAAGAAATTCGAGAAATATTATGAAACCCTCTCGAGCGACCCCATCGAAGCCAAGGCCATCGTGCCGCCGATGTTCATGGAACGGTTCATGGATGCCGGACAGCTGCCGCGCGATCAGTGGATGAGCGTCAGCTTCTGCGCGCGCGAGATCGCCATCGCCTATCCCCGCTATCGCCCCCTGTTTGTCGTTCCGCATTTATGGCAACCAGTTTCCGCCGATGCCATGCAGCGCTGCATATGGGAAGTCGAATCGCTCTTTCAGGTCATCGACCTTCTGCGCAGCAATCCGCAAATCCAGACGACATGAAAATCGACAACGCAGACTCAGTCGATCTGTTCCCGACCGCGGAAGAGATATTCAGGGAAAACACAGATACTATTTTTTTACTGGAAAATCGGCGCCGCAGCCTGCTAATCGTCTTTGTTCTGGTGGCCGTCGTCATCGCTACCTTTTGCGTTTTTGCCATTCCGTTTGCGTTCGATCTCCTGATGGAAGCATCCGGAACATCAGGTACAGCCGATAACAGGCTGACAGGGAACGTTATTTTTATAATCGCCTGCGCGATAAGCTTCATCTTTTTTGAATATGAATTCCTTGACGATATTTACCGGAGCATCTCCAAACGCAAGCTGATGGCGGTCATCGCTGGCCACCTGAACATGAAGTACCGCCGGGCAGGCTTTTTCTACCTGACAGAGATATATGACCACCATATCCTGCCCGCCTATAAAACACGCAAGGTCGAAGAAGGATTTTCAGGGAAATACAAAGGCTTCAGGATCGAATTTCAGGATTTTTTTATCAACCCTGTCCGCAGGATTTTCGATGGTCAGGGCATAACCTCAATCATGACGGGCCACCACCACTACGGACTTGCCATGCGAATAAAGCTCAACAAGTCATTCAAACATCACACGGTTTTACTTCCCGCCCGCGACCTGAACCGCATTCTCGGCAACCTGCCCAATGCCAACCTTTTCCTGCACGAGGACGTTGATCTGGTCTATAACGACTTTCATCGTCATTTTATATGCCTCTCCACCAGCCAGATCGAGTCCCGCTACGTCCTTGATCCCGCCGTGATGAAACGCTTCACCATTCTGGCAGAAACCTTTGATACAGATCGTATTTCCGCAAGTTTTATGGATGATGAAATGGTCGTCCTGATGCGCCCGGTCATCAACCTGTTCGAGGTCGGCTCCCTGCGTGATCCCGTCACCGTCCTGACCATCGAACGGTCCCTGCAGCAAATCAAGGCGCTGTGTGATATGGTCGAAATCTTCGAACTCAGCCCTTTTGCCGGTCTGGGCGCGTGCGTCAAAGATGGCGTGAGTAATTTGGGATAAATGCCCTATATTTGTCAGAGAGTCTTTAATTTTTGACTCTAGAATAGAGATTCCAGAAAACATATACTAACAGGGAGTAGATTCGGTTTCCCCCCGATTCATCTAAAGTTCTGCCATGCGGCTAAAATCTTTTTATGCAAAAACAATGACCGAGGCGATGCAGATGGTGCGCCAGACACTCGGAGACGATGCAGTGATCGTTGCCACCCGCGAGGAGCACGGCGGTAAAGCCGTGCGCGTCACGGCAGCCATTGAACAGCATGATTCAGGCGACTTCAACGATTACGACCACGACTTCGCGCGGGGCACCCGCGCGAATTTCGAACGTACCCCGGAAACCCCCGCTGGCCGCCGCCCCGGCCCGAACTTTGAAATCGAAACCGTGGGAAGCCCGCAGACATCATCCCGTTCCTGGCTGCAATATGACAGCGAGGACGAAGAAAGCGCCGTCATCGAACAGCTGACCGACGCCATGTTGCGCCATGGCGTGCCGGATGAAATCACCGATCAGGTCATTTCCTGCGCCACCGTGATTGGCGCCGATAATGCCGAAACCGCGCTGACCGCCGCCTTTGAACACCTCTATTCATTCCGCCCCTTGCCGCAAAGATCATCATCCACCGCGATGATGATGGTGGGGCCACCCGGTGCCGGGAAAACGCTGGCCGTCGCCAAGCTCGCCGCCCGCAGCGTGATGAGCGGCCTGCGCGTCGCTGTCATCACAACCGATGTTATTCGTGCCGGTGGCGTCGAACAGCTCTCCGCCTTTACCAACATCCTGCGGATCGACCTGAAGAAGGCTTCATCGGCACAATCGCTGCGCGCCGCCCTTGAAAGCGCCCGCACCGCCGATCAGGTTTTCATCGATACAGCCGGATACAACCCGTTCGCGCCGGATGAAATGCGCGACCTTGCCCGCCTGATTACCGCGGGAGACATCGAACCCGTCATGGTCCTGCCCGCCGGGGCCGATGCCGATGAATCCGGTGAAATGAGCCGCATCTACGCCACGCTGGGCGTTCGTTCGGTCCTGCCGACCCGTCTGGATATCGCCCGCCGCCTCGGCGGCTTGCTGGGCGCCGCGCACCACGGCGGCCTGATTTTCTCTGATGCCAGCAACACCCCCAAAGTCGCCGAAGGGCTGATCAGCCTGACGCCGCGTCGCCTTGCCCACCTCATCATGCCGGAACTGGCGCGCCAGTCGGCATCCACGGCGCAACCGCCGAACGCCCCTCAACGCCATAAACAAAACGCCTAGTCAGGATCACGGCCATGAACGATTTCGTCACCGCACAGCTTCCACCGAACGATGTCCCCGCGACACCGTCATTCCGCCGTGGCAAAAACATTATCGCGGTCGCCAGCGGCAAGGGCGGTGTCGGCAAGACATGGTTCTCGGTTACGCTCTCTCATGCGCTGGCCAAGGAAGGTAAACGCGTCCTGCTGTTCGACGGCGATCTGGGCCTTGCGAACGTGGACGTTCAACTGGGCCTGATGCCCAAGCGCGACCTGAATGATGTGATCCGCGGGCGCTTAAGCCTTGATAAAGTCATTCAGCCGTTTGAAGAAGGCGGTTTTGATATTGTCGCTGGTCGCTCGGGTCAGGCATCGCTGTCATCCCTGCCCAGCCAGCGTCTGACGCATCTGCGCGACCAGCTTCTGGAGGTTGCCGATAAATATGATGTCGTTGTCGTTGATCTGGGTGCCGGTGTCGACCGCACCGTGCGCATGATGTCGGCCACCGCCACACGCACATTGCTGATCACAACCGATGAACCGACATCGTTGACCGATGCGTATGCGTTCATCAAACTGGGCAATGCCGCCGGTATGTCGAAACATATCAGCATCGTGTCCAATCAGGCATCCAGCGCGCTGGAGGGTGAAAAGACCTATCGCACGCTGCTGAAAGCCTGCGAGAATTTCCTGCGCCTGTCCCCGCCGCTGGCCGGGATCGTCCGGCATGACCCACGTGTCAAGGATTCCATCCGTCACCAGACGCCGATTCTGACACGTTCCCCGAATACGGATGCCGCGGAAGACGTGACCAAGATCGCCCGCGCCGTGATCCGCCAGCTGGGCGACGTACGCGCGACAGCCGGAATTTATTAGATCCGACAGCCGCTTAGCCGCTTAACCTTTTTCTGCTAGAATGAGGGAATGAGCGATTCAGGTTTTTCACGCTTTCCCAGTACACCGCCCTCTGGCGCTTCCGGATATCCGCCCGCCCGCGGCGATATCAAGGCGCAGGTCATTGACGTCAGCGGCCCGCTGGCGCGTATCACCCAGACCGCGAAGCTGATCGCCGAAGTCATCGCCCTGAACAAAGATGGCACAGTGACGCTGCGCACGGATCAGGGTGATGTGACAGTCAAACCGCGCGAGAAAGTCACGCTGGAGCAGGGCCAGAAGATCGAGGTGGAAATCCCACCCGGCAATCCCCCGGGAACCACGCCGCGTCAGGCCGCTGTCAGACCCGTTCCTGCTCCAGCGCCGCAAACGCCGCCACAACAGTCAACAAATCCAACACCGGAGTCCGGTGCAGCCCCCGCGGCACCACGTCCGCCGCTGAATCAGTCGGGGCAGGTCAATATCAGCGACCAGCAAACGCCGCGCCCGGACACGGTGACACGGCCCCCGCTGAACTCAACACCGCGCCCGCTGCCGCCCGATGCGATCACCCGGCTGACGCCGCTGCCCGCCGATCAGGCGCGCCAGATTGCACAGCAAATCGAAAATGGATCACTGGATCAGGTTCTGCAAACCCTGCCATCGCGCGTGACAACCGCAGCCACCAGCGCCGTGCAAACCGCACAAATCGCCATGACCCGTGACCTGATGGCGGCCTTTGGTACGCTGACACGCGATACACTGCAGCCATTGATACAGCAGATGAATGACGCAACAATCTCATCAATCCAGATCCCCGGCACCAGCAAGACACAAACCCCACTTCAGGCATTCATGCGCCAGATCATGATCCCTGCAATGACACAGACCCCGGTCACGTCACAGCCCGGAGTATCATTATCATTCCCCATCAAAACGCCCGGCACAATGTCATTGCCGTTAACTGCGCAAATCAGTCTGCGCCCCCTGAGCCCGACGATGATCGGAACAACAGAACGCGCAGCACCGCCGCTGACACAAATGACCACCGCAACACTGACACCCTCGCCGGTGCGTCAGGGCCAGTTTATTGACACACGTATCCAGCAGATCATCGCACCGCAAATCCATATCACCGCACCCGGCGTACCTTCGCCGCCTCAGGGCACACCCGTGCTGGCACAGCCGATCCATGCAACAGGAACGCTGGCCCATGTCATGGGCATGACCGCGCAGAACCTGCCGCTGATCGCGCTGACGCTGCCCGGTGCCGACGCCCCGCAAATCCTGCAGATGAATTTTCCAGCGACCAACCTAGCCCCCGGTTCCGCATTGATCGTGACGCCGCATGCAGGCATGACCGCACCCGCATCATCCGGTGCCGCGCCATCGGTGTTTGAACTGATGTCGGGATTTCACTGGCCCGCACTGGATGAAATGCTGGATATTCAGGCGCAATCATTACAAGCCGCCACGACACAGACACTCGCGAATATCCTGCCCAATCCGGCTCAAGCAGCAAAAATCCCGGCAGCTATTCTCCTCTTCATCGCCGCCGTACGATCCGGCGACCTGAATAACTGGCTAGGTGAAAAAAATATCGAGGCCCTGCGCCGCACAGGCCGGTCGGAATTCATCAGCCGGATGAACCGCGAATTTTCGGGCCTGAACCGTCTGGCATCAGAACCGGTCACATCGGAATGGCGCGGCATGGTGATCCCGATGATGGGTCAGGGTGAGGTTGATAAAATTCACCTTTATTACCGGCATCATGATGCCGATCAGGACAGCAACGACGAACAATCATCCAAGGGGCGCGGCACGCGTTTCATCATGGACCTGAACTTAAGCGCCATGGGCGATGTCCAGCTTGATGGCTACGCCCGCGGCAAAACCCTCGATCTTGCCATCCGCACACGCCAGTCCCTCAGCACGGCCATGCGTCACGACATGACGCAGCGCTATATTACCACGCTGGAGCGTTCCGGCATGCAGGGCGCCCTTGTCTTCCAGTCCCAGCCGGAAAAATGGGTCAAAGTCGCGCTAAAACCGGATTTACTCAGCGCTTCCGTATAAAGCAACCCATTGAAATAAATAATAAATATAGATATTTAACGCTTTATATGCAAAGTACAGCTATGATGGCGATGAAATGACGGCTGAACTGAAGCGCGATATCCTTGAGCCTATCCGTCTCCTGCCCTATGCGCGGGAGGTGCAGGCGTGGCTGGTTGACTTCGTGGCCGCCGCGACCAGCAAGAAAAAGCCGTCGGAAGATTACATCCGCGACCTGAACCGCCCGAGCGGCGTCTTCGTCGATTCACGCGACATCGATCAGGCCCTCGATTTCATTCATGTCATCTATCAGGAACAGGGCTACATGCCGCCGTGGGAACTGGAGGATCGCCTGATTCAGGCTTATAATCCCCAGTTGCCGCGCGAAGCCATGCGGGTCGCCGAAGATTTCAGCGCCGCGCAACAGGCCCGCGACCCGCTGACCAATTACTATCAGAAACCGCAAACGCCGCTGGTGATGGGATTATCGGCCCTGTATGCACAATTCACGCAGGCCCCCGTCAGCATATTTGAAATCGATTTCAGCAATATGCGCGGCACCAACGAACATAATGAACGTGTCCTGCAAGCCGCCTATCCGGATATGGAGAAACGCGCGGTGCAGGAAGCCGCGATGGAACTGACCGACCAATACGCGCTTCTGGTCGCCAGCAGCATTCTGCGTTCGATTGAAGAACGAATGAACACAACACGGACCCCGCCGGTGCGCCTGATCCCCTTGCGGACAGGTGGTGACGAAGTTCGTGTCGTGGCCGTCAACATGACGGAAGAAGAGGCAAAACAGATACTACCCGCGGTGCATGACGCGATAGAGGCCACAACGGCATCGCTGGCGCTGCATGATCATGTTCACGCCAAACGCCCGCTGGATAACCTGTCCAACGGGTTCGGTGCCGCCGGGGCTGTGTTCCCGCTGCAGGCTGACGGCCAGTTTGATCAAGCGATTGCCCGTGCCGATAAGGAAATCGGCAATACCAAGGTGGAAATCGGGCGCACCCGTGCGGAAACCAGCCCGTTTGCGGCGCTGAAGCCCGAGAATTTTGATATCGATGCCGTCTATACAGACTCGCAGGCCGCATCGCGCTATCTTGACGACCTGCACCATACCATCATCCGGCTGGACCAGGAACTGGGCATTGAATCGATACCGCTGACAGGCGCGCGCACGATTGAATCGATCGTGCACCAAAACCGCCTCGACCATATTCCGGGCAAAACCGAACTGCAGGATATGATCTTCCAGTCCTATCTGGACGATCTGGCGCGCAAGAAGATCTCCCTGACACCGGAACAGCAAAAGGTTTTACGCATCAAGGTGCTGAAATTCCCGCAGGATGATCCGTCATCCGGTGCCCTGATCGGCCGCGACTTCCCGGCCATCGCCGGTATGGCGCAACAGATTACGACCGACATGAATGAACGCACGGGACAAAATGCCGCCCTGTGGACTTTGGGCGTCAGCTTCCACAATCTATCAGGCCTGAACGAAACACTGGGCCATGGCCACAGCAACCTTGTGCTGCGCCACCAGACCGCCATCATTCGCGAAAGCATGCATAAACTCGGCATCGAAGATAAATTTTTTCAGGTCGCCCACATGGGCAACGGCGATTTCCACGCCGTTATCCAGCCTGTGATGATGGATACACTGGGCCATGTACGCGTCCTGACCCAGCAGGATATGGAACAATTGTCAGTCGAAATTCAAAAACGGGTCGATAAGCTGAACGATACGCCGATACGCCAGTTCCTGAAAACTCACGGCATCGAAGGGCCGGAAGAGTTGCCGCCGTCATTCTCGCTGATGCCGAACCCGCGCGATGAACGCTGCCCCGGTATCCGGGCATCAATCTCCGCCAAACCTTACCTGCCCGATACAACACTGAACACGCACCAGTACAGACAGGGCGGTGCCATCATGCGTTCGATCACCGAGCATCTGACCGACATGGCTACTACGAATAAACAGCGATGGGGCCGCGACCCTCTGCAAGTTCATGATCCTCATCCGGAATTCGGTTTTGCGAAGCCGGGATCATGAAATTTGACAGTTTGAATTGTCTTGGGTTAGCGTTTTTTCGGTAATAAAAAGGAGGCCCTTATGAGCGTTAATGAATTCGGCCCGGGTGAAAAACTCGAACTTGGTAACAATTTTAGCGTCGCCGTTGGCGATCATGTCCATGTCGGCACACTGAAAACGGCGATCGCTGCTTGCGAGGACAAAAAATCAGTGCGCCTGTTTACACCTGACAAGGTATACGACCCGGTCGCAGGTGGTTTCAACCCCATGCGTACAAATATTCACGTCGATACCAACCGTTATGTCACGCGTATCCATTTCGGCTGATCGCGCAGATATTAAAAAAATAAAAAGCGGAGACATCGATCTCCGCTTTTTAGAGCAAACAGCGTTTATGTTCAGTTAGGAACATGAGGCAAAGCGTATAAAACATACGCGAGCCGAAATGTAACGCAGCCTGAGCGTAAACGATGGACGCTCTATTTTTCATCTTCCAGAATTTTACGCCGGTATTGGTCGATCGCTATCTCGTCGAGTTGCTGATCTTCTTTCTGCTTACGCTTCTTTTCTTCCTTTTTTTCGCGCTGTGTCTGCGTGATCTGGATTTTCTTCATTTCGGCGAACGCGATGCGCATCTCCTCCTGCGCGGCCTGTATCCGCGTCTCCAGCTTTTTGATGCTTTGCTGGATCGCGTCGATCTTCTTGCGCATACCTTCGGCATAACGGCCATAATAGGTAATCGCCTCGGGCCGGTTCATATCTTCGGCCAGCTTCTTTTCATGGGCCATCTGTTCCTGGATGACCTTCTTCTGTTTTTCAAGGTTTTCAGCTTCACGGTACAACTGAGCAACGACACGTTGCTTGTCGTCAACGGCATGTTTACGCAGGCGGATCAGGGAATCGAGATCAGCCATCGCCTACCTTACCCTTTCAACCCGACAATCTGCCCCAGCCGCGCAAAACCTTCGGCAATCGGGGTATTTTCTTCCTTGCGCTGTGTCAGGAACTCTTCAATCTGCGGATACAAACGGAGCGCTTCATCCACTTTCGGATCGCTGCCCTTGCGGTACGCGCCCAGACGGATCAATTCCGCCATGTCTTCATAGGTCGTAATGACCTGTTTCGCGCGCTTGATGATCGCGCCGCGCTCATCGCTGACGGCCTTGGGCATCGAACGCGATACCGACTTCAGCACATTGATGGCCGGATAACGGCCACGGTCGGCGATTTCACGCTCCATGACGATGTGGCCATCCACGATACCGCGCACGGCATCCGAAATCGGTTCGTTCTGATCGTCACCTTCGACCAGCACAGCAAACAGTCCCGTAATCGAACCCTGTCCCGGCGCGCCCGGCCCGGCCCGTTCCAACAGGCGTGCCAGTTCACCGAAGGTTGTCGGCGGATAGCCCTTGGATGTCGGCGGCTCACCGGCACTCAGGCCAATCTCGCGCTGTGCCATCGCAAAGCGGGTCAGCGAGTCGATCAGGCACAGCACCTGCTGCCCCTGATTACGGAAATATTCGGCAATCGCGAGTGTCATATACGCAGCCTGACGACGCATCAGCGCCGGTTCATCGCCCGTCGCCACAATCACGACAGACCTCTTGAGGCCTTCCGGCCCCAGATCGTCCTGAATGAATTCCTGCACCTCGCGGCCACGTTCACCGACCAGCCCGATGACACTGACATCCGCCGCCGTATAACGCGCCATCATCGACAGCGCCACAGACTTGCCGACACCGGAACCAGAGAAAATACCCATACGCTGGCCGCGGCATGTCGCCAGAAACGTATTCACGGCACGGATGCCCAGATCCAGTTGCTGCCCCATGCGCTGGCGGCTGTGGGGCGCTGGCGG
>JAMHVA010000082.1:0-1949 GCA_035904625.1 Alphaproteobacteria bacterium
CATGTCCCTGCTGAATTCCGGGCATGGCGTTGGGTTCCCCTGCATGACGTTCTGGATCTGATCGTGCCGTTCAAGCGCGATACATACCGCGAGGTCATTCAGGCGTTCCGCCATTTGATTTAGGCTTGATTGAAAACATAAAAAAACCTCTCATACGCATGAGAGGTTTTTTGTTTTTTCTATGTCTGGCTTACGGGTTGACAGGCGACCATGCCGGGTCGGAGCCGTCAGCCGGTGTTTGCAGTTGGCGTTCGTTGAATCCGGTCAGGTCAATCGTGTACAGCTTCGCGGTTTGCTGACCGCCGCTGCCCATGGGTGTTTCCTTAAAGTAGGACAGAACACGACCGTTGGGCGACCATGTCGGGCCTTCCACGTGATAGGCCGATGTAATCAGGCGTTCGCCCGAGCCATCCGGCTTAATCACGCCGATATAAAACTTGCCTTGATAAATGCGGGTGAAGGCAATCAGGTCGCCGCGTGGTGACCATACGGGGTTGCCGTAACGGCCCTGCCCGAAGGAAATGCGCTGCTGGTTGCTGCCATCGGCGCTCATCGTATAGAGCTGCTGCGTGCCGCCACGGTCGGATTCAAATACCACGCGCTTGCCATCTGGGGCGAAGCTGGGGCCGGTATCGATCGACGGATGGTTGGTCAGGCGCTGTACGCTGCGTGAACGCAGATCCATGGCGAAGATATCGCTGTTGCCATCCTTTGCCATCGACATAATGACCTTGCCGCCATCCGGCGAGAAACGCGGGGCGAAGGTCATGCCCGAGAAGTCGCCTAGAACTTCCTGACGGCCTGTGTCGATGTTGTAGATATATACACGCGGCTTGTCGTTGTAATACGCCATGTATGTGATCATCTGAGAGTTAGGCGAGAAACGTGGCGTCAGCACCATGTATTTCCCGTCGGTCAGGTATTTGTGGTTATATCCATCCTGATCCATGATCGCCAGACGCTTGACGCGGGCATTCGATGGGCCAGTTTCGGAGATATAGACGATACGGGTATCGAAATAGCCAGCTTCCCCGGTAATCCGTTTGTAAATCTCGTCCGAGATAATGTGTGCGATGCGGCGCCAGTTTTGCGGCGTGGTTGTGTATGCCATACCGATCATCTGGGCCTGCCCGAATACATCCCACAGGCGGAACTCAACACGGGTGCGGCCATCAGCGGAACGTGTTACGTGGCCTGTTACCAGAGCCTGTGCGTTCACCGCACGCCATTCGGCAAAGCGCGGGCCGTCTTTTACCAGAGACTCGGGCGTTTGTATGAAAGAACGAGGGTTCAGAGGCTTGAAGAGGCCTGTGCGTTCAAGGTTTGCCTCGATGACGCGGGGCATGTCAGTGGCAATCACCTGATCGGCACCGGCATCGGCATAGAACGGGCTGACGGCCAGCGGCAGCGGTTCCGGATTCCCTGATGTCACATTTACAGTCAGTTCGGCACGGGCGGGCGTTGCCGCCGCGAATGCCAGAATACCCACTAAAGCGAGCAGTATGCGCTTCATTTACATCTTACCTTTCATATTCAATATGCGGCCTTGCGACCACATCATAAGGGGCTGAACTCAAAAGCGATTGTCATAGTTTATTTGCGAATCAAATTATCCACAGGAAGCAAACCCTACGGCAGGATTGTGTCTGAAGTGAGGACAACCACCGGCACGCCGATGGTGAAGGTTATATGCCCCCGGCCTAAAGCATCAGGCTAGGATCGAAGTTAAAGGTAATGGATTTCCAGAGGTCATACTTGTCCTGCGGCAAATCCAGCGGGGTGCAGTTTGGATGGCGGAGCGCGCGCAAGGCACTGTCAGCGGCAGCGCGGAAATAGGTGTCGGTGGAATAACGCAACTGATCGACCACTTGCGCATCACGCACCGTGCGGTCCGGGTTCACGGAAATCCTGATCGCGACGATCTGGTCTTCGGCGTATTTCGCACCCGC
>JAMHVA010000083.1:0-7711 GCA_035904625.1 Alphaproteobacteria bacterium
CACGCCGCCAGCATCGTCAGGCCGGATGTATCATCCTTGCGCTTCGGGTTAATGAGATGCTTCGCCACCGGCAAACGGTCTTCGGCCTCATGGTGATCGAGGATAACGACCTCCAGCCCCGTGGCCACCGCCTGCTCAACAACATCGTGCGCCGTGGTGCCGCAGTCAGCCAGAATAACGATATCGGCACCCTCGGCACGTAACTTCGACAGCGCATTGATATTCGGGCCATATCCTTCCTTCAAACGATCAGGAATATAAAATCGTGCATCGACACCACAATGACGAAGGAACCGGACAAGAATGGCTGTCGATGTCGCACCATCCACATCGAAGTCACCAAAGACGGCAATCTTTTTCCCGGCCATGATCGCCTGCGCCAGATCATCGGCCAGTGCTGTCATGCCCTGCAACGTAAAGGGATCCGGAAAATCACGAGATAACTTAGGATCAAGGAATGCCTCGATCTTGCTGGCCTCAATCTTCCGCGCCACGATCAGGCGCGCCACAATTTCCGGCAGGCCGTGCTTGCGCGCGATCTGCTCGACATCGCTTTGCATGACCGGCGGCGTGACCCAGCGGGACTGCATCAGGGAGCTATCAACATTCAGAAGCAAATCAGTCATCAGGAATGATCTTTCATAAATTTGTCCAACCCGTCAGCCAGAACATCATAATCGTTAAGGCAGTTATACAAATGGCACGTCACACGAACAAGGTACTGGTTCTGAAACCGCGAGAAAATAACCCCGTAGCCACAGGTTTCGACCATATAATCATAACCCCGGTGCAATTCCGATTTCGCCTTCTCGGCATCGCTGAAAACAGGATTCCCCAGCGGCAGTGTAAACATCGCCCCGATCATATCATCGGGCACGGGCAGTTTTATACCCAGCCTTGCGCCTAGCTTCACACGCGCCGCCACAGCCAGTTCATGATTACGCCGATAGATGCCATCCCATCCATCCGGGTGAAACCCGGCCATGGCCTGCAAAACATCAGGGATCATCAGCCGCGGTGAATAATCGATCACGCCCTGCCACGAAAACCTTTCTGTAAAGGGCTGACTGGCCACCGACAGCACCGACCCAATCGCCGGGATGATATCCGCCTGTTTGTCACGGCGCACATGCAAAAACCCGGACGACAAAGGCGCACATAGCCATTTGTGGTTATTGCCCCCGTAATAGGCAGCGCCAATCTGGTTCAGGTTTACGGGAACCTGTCCCGGCGCGTGCGCGCCATCAATAAAAGTATCGACGCCACGCTCCTTCAACGCCGCGATAATCTTCTGCACGGGGAAAATCAGGGCCGTCGGGCTGGTAATATGCTCGATAATGGCCAGCCTGGTATTCGCGGTGACCGCCCCCATCACAACAGCAACAATTTCATCGTCGCTGGCTGGCGCATACGGGATATCCGCCACAACGATCCCGAACCCCTGACGGCGCGCCAGTTCGCCGATCATCGCCGGATAGCTGCTATACATATGACTGGTAATCAGAACATCATCGCCCGGCCCCAGCGGCAGGGATTTCAGTACAGAGTTAATCGCTTCGGTAATATTGACCGTCAGGACAAGATCCTGCTCATCCGCGCCCAGAAATGCTGCAAGGACTTTACGCGCATTCTCGATATCCTTGAACCCGCCCTCGCGAATGAACTCTTCACGACCCGCATTCAACTTCCGGTCCAAAGCCTCCTTGCGCGCAAGAACCACTTTAGGCGTGAACCCCAGCGAGCCGTGATTAAAATTATAGCGGCGGGAAAGATCCCATTCGGCCGCCCATGAATGGCCGGGATCGTTCATGCTACTTAGTGCCCTTCCTTACGCAGGAAGTTATGCTCGGCTTCGATCCGGCGGATCGTACCCGATTTGGAACGCATGACGATGGAATGCGTCACGGCACCGCCCGAGAAACGGCGAACGCCGCGCAGCATGGTGCCATCCGTCACGCCCGTGGCGGCAAACATCACGTTATCCGGTTTGGCCAGCTCGTTCGTCGTATACACTTTCTTGAGGTCCGTAATGCCGTAACGTTCGGCACGGGAAATCTCATCATTGTTACGAAAGACCAGCCGTCCGAGCATGCTGCCGCCCGTACATTGCAGCGCCGCCGCCGCCAGCACACCTTCCGGTGCGCCGCCTGTCCCGACATATAAATCAATCCCCGTTGCCGGATCAGCTGTGGCCATCACGGCACTGACATCGCCATCTTGAATTAACATGATGCGAGCGCCAGTTTCCCGCACGCCACGGATCAACGCCTCATGGCGCGGGCGGTCAAGAATACAGATCAGCAAATCTTCGGCACGGGCATCCTTGGCCTGCGCGACTTTCTTCACGATCTCGCCGATCGGCGCATCCAGATCGAGAATGCTGGAAGGAATGTGCGGACCGACAGCAATCTTCTCCATGTAAGTATCAGGCGCATTCAGGAACCCGCCCTTATCCGTCAGCGCGATCACGGCCATAGCGTTCTGGCCGCCCTTCGCCGTGATGGTCGTTCCTTCCAGTGGATCAAGCGCGATATCGATCTCCGGCCCACCTGCACCGACGCGCTCACCGATATAGAGCATCGGAGCTTCATCGCGTTCCCCCTCACCGATCACAACGGTGCCCTCGATATTCAATGTGTTCAGCGCCGTACGCATGGCATCAACAGCCGCTTTGTCCGCCGCTTTTTCATCACCGCGCCCGACCATGCGCGAGGCCGCCAGCGCGGCGGCTTCTGTCACGCGAACAGCTTCGAGGGCGACGTTACGATCCATTGAAAAACCTTCCTGCGGAGTCACTTTACGGGCGGCGGCTGTCATGGCAAATCTCCGATATCCTGAATGGGGGCTGAACCAGACTAGAGTTTAAAAACTGCCGCCCGAAATGGCAACGAAAGGCCACAAGCCGTCCCCCGGGAAAAACATCGGACGCTCAATATTATTCATAATATTAGTTCTTGGGCTGATTTTCTTGCCCGTCATCTATGATTTGAAGCAAAATACAGCAGTTTCAAGCTATGGACGAAAAACGGAAAACAACGATGGATCTTTTCAAAGCCATTTTCGGGCGTGCCGCAGAGGATATCGCGTATTACAACCGCGAAGGTTTTTCCTATGCTCTCTGCGTCGATCACCCCGATGCCCTGAATGTTGCGCTGGAAACAGCGGAGGGGCGTCATGGCATCATCCGCTCGGATATGTTCTACTCACCCCCTTACCCTGAATTCGAATGCCCCGGCTATCTGGTGTTGAAAGATGAATTCGCTGCCCGCGATATACAGCGCGAAGTCGTACTGAGCGGCCTCGAATGCACGCTGGCACATAATGGCAAGATCGTTCCCTGGCTGGGGCTTTAGAGCCTTCCTCTTTTAGATTGGAGAATCCCCGGTCGTCATCCCGAGCGAAGCCGAGGGATCTGTTCAGGTTGATGGCGGGTCAGATCCCTCGGCTTCGCTCGGGATGACGGAAGTTTTTTGATTCAACCTGAAAGGGGAGTGGATCTAATTCAGCACGCTACCGAATACCGTTCTCAGGATATCCGTCGTGCGCTTGGCAGGGTTGGCGCGAATGGCCGCCTCTTCCTGCGCGACGTAATAGAAAATGCCGTCAATCGCCTTGTTCGTCACATAATCGTTCATGTTTGTTTTCAGACTGCTAGCCAGGGGAATTTGAGCATACTGCGCCGTCAGCGCGTCATACGCCTTTACAGCACCGGCATCTGCCAGCGACTTGCTGATGATTGGCTGTAATTGTTTTGAAAGATCCGGCCCCATGGCCTGACGCAGATATTGCGTCGCCGAGTCCTGTGGCCCTGTCAGAATGGCTTGTGCATCGGCAATCGTCATTTTCTGGATCGCATTCACAAACAACGTCCCGGCCTTGGGTGCGGCAATCTCGGCGGCGCGGTTCATGCGCGTTTCCAGATCGGCGGTCAGCGCCCCCATGCCGAATTTCTTCAGCATCGTATCGGCCTTGGCAATCGGGGCCGGCAACGGAATGCGGATCTGCGGGTCCAGATTAAATCCGCCGTCTTTCCCCAGTTGTTTCACAACAGTTTGCGTCCCAACCTTCAGCGCATCTTTCAGTCCTGCGGCGATCTGCGTATTCGACAGGCTGGAAACGGTTGCTGTTTGCGTTCGCGGTGCTGTCTGTGTCGCGGTTTGTGTCTTTGACAATGCCTCAATGGTTTGCCGCCCGGCATCGGAATTCAGGATGCTGTTCGCTGTATCCATCCAGCTTTTCTGCTGAGCATGCACTGCACCCGCAGCCGAAACGCTAGCAACAAACGCCAATCCCAAAACCATCTTTTTCATCTTATACCCTCACTAAACCTGTTCGATCCGCATGACGCACGGCTTGCCGCTCACCAGCGGCAATTTACCGATCATGTGCGCGGCCTTGCGCAGATCGGCCTGCTTGACCTTGTGCGTTGTCATGACAATCGACACCGGCTTGCCCGGATCGCGCCCGCGCTGGATCACCGCCTCGACAGAAACTTTATGATCGCGCAGGATTTCAGCAATTTTCGCCAGCATCCCCGGCTGATCCTTCACGATCACATGCATATAGAAATGCCCGGTCAGCGCATCCGCCGATACCCACTTGCCCGCCTTCATGGTTTTGGCAGGAATACCGAATACCGGCACATGATGTCCGCGCGCGATATCGATCAGGTCGGCCACCACAGCTGATGCCGTCGGCCCCTCGCCAGCGCCACGCCCGACCAGCCATCCCTGACCGACAAAATCACCCTCGACCTGCACAGCGTTCAGAACGCCATTGACGGCACCCAACGCGCTTTGCTCAGGAACAAGGCAAGGCTCCACACTTTGAATGATTTGCGCACCCAAACGGCGGCACATGCCCAACAGCTTGATCCGGTACCCCAGTTCCGTCGCATGTTTGATATCCGTCGCCGTGATATGGCTGATGCCGGTTGTTTCAACCTTGCCGATATCCGGCTTCACGCCGAACGCCAGCGATGTCAGCAACGACAGCTTGTGCGCGGCGTCGATCCCGTCAACATCGAACGACGGATTGGCTTCCGCATATCCCTTGGCCTGCGCTTCTTTCAGCACATCCTTGAAATCGCGACCTGTCTCGCGCATCTCGGTCAGGATATAGTTACATGTCCCGTTCAGGATACCGCGAACACACTCAACATCGTTGGCGGCAAATCCTTCACGCAAAGCCTTGATCGCAGGAATACCGCCCGCGACCGATCCTTCAAAATACAGGCTGACCTTTTGTTTCTCCGCCAGCAGCGCCAATTCATGACCGTGATGCGCCAGTAACGCCTTATTGGCGGTGACAACATGTTTGCCCGCCATCAGTGCCGCCACGACCAAATCATAGGCCGCACCGTCCGCGCCGCCCATCAACTCAACAATGACATCGATATCCGGATGATTGACCAGGTCCAGCGGATCATTGACCCACTCATACGCCGAAAGCTTGACCGCACGTTGCTTCTTGCGGCTGCGGGCCGATACGGCAACGATGCTGATCTTGCGGCCCGAGCGCAGTTCCAGATCACGCCCATGCTTCTGGATGACCTTGACGACGCCGGTACCGACATTACCCAGTCCGGCAATTCCAATGCGCAACGATTTTTTCATGAGAGCCCTCAGTATTGCAGAGGTGAACCGGCACCGGCCTTGATTTCAACGCGACGTGCGGCAGCTTCCGCATCACCCTCAACCACTGACGGCGGCACAGCATCACCGTAAGCCGTTGTCTGGATCGCGCTGGCGGGGACACCATCAAGGATCAATTGGCGGGATACGTTCATCGCCCGCTCCATCGATATCTTCAGATTGATCAAACGGCGCTGGATTTCATCCTTGGCCACAGCACGCGTGCTGGCATGACCTTCAACCTTGACGACACCGCATGCGCCGGATGTGCATTGGGCTGCCAGCAGCTTGGCGGCATCTTTCCCTGCCTGATTCAGCGTTGTTCCACCGTGGGGGAAATAAATACGTGATGGACCCTGACCGGTGTATACACCGCCCAGCCCCTGCTCGAACGGCGACGGCATCACAGAAGATGACGGCGGCACCATTCCGGGCGCACCCGGATTGCGCGGGCCGCCCGCAGGAGCCTGCGCGTCCAGCGGGAACAACGTCACGCTGGAATCACCTGTATAGGTCTTGCCCTGAAGGCGGGGCGCCTCATCAACCGGCGAATATTGGTAAGATGTCGGCGGCAAATCGGCAGCGGGCGCGGCAGGCGCAACCGGCTGATCAATCGGGAACACCTGAACGCTGCCCTGATTTTGGCTGGTCATCAGCGCTGTATAAGTCTGCTGCATCTGGTCATCCGGCATCGGCGCCTGAACGATCTCAACGGACTTGTCGTTATCAGATGTGAGAGAGATGTCCTGTCCCATGCGCTGCATGACGGTGGGACTTGTCGGTTCCGACGTCGCACAGGCAGACAACGACAGGGCAACAGCCGACACACTGAGAATTCTGATAAACGGGCGCAAGGACCGACTCCTCTATTAAGATATGCGATGCGGCATCGTGGCGTATTCGGCTGCGGGTTTCAAGGGGTTAAGGCCGCCCGGGAATGTACTTTACCCCGCCGGCAGGCTATATTCTGTGGGTTCTGAGGAGGCACCATGACCAAAGCCAGTAAATCCAGCCCGGAAACAGGCGAAACAGCAGCCCCCGACAGTGCCCCGGTGGGCCCGGATTTCATCCAGTTGGGCCATATCCTGATGGACGCCGGCCAACGCGCGCAGCCGCTTCTGCAGGAATTTTTTGAAAAATACGACCCGGCAAAGAACCAGATGGGCGTTGATCCGATGCATCTGGGAGAAGCTTACGCTGAATTTATGGGAAATATGCTTTCCGATCCGCAAAAAATCGTGGATATGCAGCTTCAGTTCTGGAATGACTGGACCAACCTGTGGAGCGAAAGCACCAAAAAATTCCTCGGACAGGACGGCAAAACTCTCTACCAGCCGGATAAAGGCGACCGCCGTTTCAAATCCCCGATGTGGGATCAAAGCGCCTATTTCGACTTCATCAAACAATCCTACCTGATGACCAGCCGCTGGCTGGAAAAGATGGTTCATGACACACAAGGGCTGGATCAGGAAACAAGGCAGAAACTCGATTTCTATACGAAGCAGTTTATCAACGCCGTCGCCCCGACGAACTTTGTTCTTACCAATCCGGAAGTTCTGGAAGAGACCATCAACACCCGCGGCGAGAACCTGATCAAGGGTTTGCAGAACCTGATCGAGGATCTGGAGCGCGGCCATGGCGAATTGCAGATCAGCACGACGGACTACAATGCATTCAAGCTGGGTGAAAATATTGCCACCACGCCCGGCAAGGTCGTTTATCAGAACGACCTGATGCAGCTTATTCAATACGAACCAACAACACCGACGGTTCATAAACGGCCCCTGCTCGTGGTTCCGCCATGGATCAACAAATATTATATCCTCGACCTGAAACCTGAAAATTCATTCGTCAAGTGGCTGGTCGCGCAGGGGCACACGGTCTTCATTATTTCGTGGGTCAACCCGGATCGCAAGCTCGCTAAAAAACGCTTTGAAGATTACATGCAGGAAGGCATCCTCTTCGCCCTCGATCAGGTCGAGCAGATCACCGGTGAAAAAGACGCCAACGTTCTGGGCTACTGCCTCGGCGGCACCCTGCTTTCAATCACGCTCGCATGGCTGCATGAGCACCATCAG
>JAMHVA010000084.1:0-4502 GCA_035904625.1 Alphaproteobacteria bacterium
GCACCACAAGGCGCGCCCCATCATCATGGTCTGCAATAACAGCATGTACGGGACCATCAGCATGCATCAGGAAAATCATTATCCCGGCCGTATCAGCGCAACCGCCCTGAACAATCCGGACTTTGCAAAACTGGCGTATAGCTATGGCGCGTTTTCAGCACGCGTCGAAAACGCCAATGATTTTCCGGCGATCTGGGAACAGGCGAAGAACGCCGGAAAGATTGCGCTGCTGGAAATCCGGATGGACCCGGCCCAGCTTACGACGAACAGCAGAATTTAAGGTTTCGATTTCGGTTGCGGCGGTACAGACATCATCCGGCGGAAATCGGCTTCCGAGGGCACCAGAGTCATCTTCCAGTATGCAGTTTTCTGATCGACATTGGTGATCTGGCCCAGCAACGTGTCGCCGCGCTTATACCAGCATTGAACCTGCCCCTGACTGTCGGTAAATCCCAGACGGCCATTTTCAATGCGCCATGGCTGTTTTGAAAGATCGGCACTGTTCAGGCGCTGGCGCAACCCATACTGAACCAACGTGACATCGACGTAGTCAATTCCGATTTCGCTGATAAAGATTCGGATAGGAGCCTTGGCCAGACGCTCTAATTCGCGGATCACGTGATATTTCTGTTCATCATGTTGGGCAGCGCGACCCACCTCACGGCGGGCATTCATATGCCGCGCCGCTTCGGGCAATTTTTCAATTTCCTCCGGATGCAGGCCCAGACCTTTTGTGCCGAGGGCCTGATGCATACCGCGTATGGTCAGGATATCGGGGTAGCGCCGTATGGGCGACGACATGTGTGTATAGAAAAACATGCGCAGATAGGCATGACCCATATTATTCGGCGCATAATAGGCACGACGGATCGCCGATTGTTCAACCGGATCATTTGAGTCGGTCAGTTCAAAGTTGCGGGACAGGAATGGTACGCCCGCACTGGTCAGAAACTTCGCTGCCAGCGAATTGGTCTGCACCATCAGGCGTTCGATAATCGATTTGCTGCCGAACGTGTCGGGGTTATCACGCAACAATATGGACATATCATCCATCATTCCCATACGACGCTGTTCATCATGGATGTGGGCAATATCAGTGAATCGCGGATCGTCCCGCTCTATCCGGTCATAGAACTGGCCATAGGTCAGCCTCTCGCGCGAGCGAATAACAGCGGCAAAGACATCGTAATCGATCAGGCGGCAATCCCACCCCAGCTTCTGCCGGACGATCATCGCCGGACGGTCAGCATCGGGTATCAGGGAACATTTATTCGTGCTGAGGCTGGGTGGCAACATATGGCACGTATGATTCGACAAATAATGTGTAATGCCGCGCTTATAGGCTTCACGATCCACTGCCGATCCATAACGAACAATCTCAGCCACATCGGCAATACCTACGTATAAGAAGTAGCCAAACTCTTGAGGAACAATAGCAAAAGCATCGTCATGATCTGTGCAGTCAGGTGGATCAACTGTATAGAAATCCAGATGGCGCAGATCAAAACGATCCTGATAGCTGATCTTTTTTCGGCTCAGCGAGCGTGCTTCTTTCAACACGTCAGCCGGATGGGCATGGGCGATTTCGTGCTTGCGCGCGATAACCCACCCGATTGACGCGCCCGTGTCAGCATCTTTCTTCTGGTCTTCGGTCATTGAGATCACCGGATTGCGGATATCGAAGCCCGGTGGCAGATCGGCAAGGAACTGGCGTGGGACCTGATTTTCATCCGGAATTTGTGCCAGCCTGAATTTGGTTTTAATCGAACGGTCAAGCGGTGTGAATGCCTGCGCACCGTGATTGAATATTCCGGCGATGCGATAATTATTATTAACCGGGGCGTGGCCGATGAAACGTGCGCGCAAGCCCGTGGTTTCATCATTCAACCGCACCAAACCGACAACAATACGGTTGCCCGCCTTCAGGCGCTGGCGGGTAAACTCGGCCTGCGTCATCGTTACAACCGGGGACGATTCAGTCGGCATGTTCAAAAGCTGTATGGCAACACGGCGACGGGGTAAGGGATCGCCGACAACCGCATAGGCAATATCCGCCCATGGATCAACGGATGAATACCCGTTCGTCGCATTCTTCTCGATCAGGCCGCGCCCTGTCAGCACCGTCAGGAAACGGTCAATGCGTCTTTGCGTTTTTTCGTCTTGCCCGAAGACGCGCAGAAGCGCCGCACGCCCGAGAGGCACCGGATTCATGGCGATCAGCTGGTAAAGGCTGTCTTTTGTTAAAGTGTGTAATGCAGTACTCTTGGCCGTCACGTGAACGTTTCCCGTATCCTGAAATAATTATATATTATGGATATTCAGACATATAGCCGATAGCCAGCTCCTGCCGCAAGGTTTTATTCAGTCAATTCGGGCGACGCGCCATCAGGCGGAAAAGCGGTCCATGGCAGAGGCCATGCGGAAATCCAGTTCCGTTAACCCTTTGGCATCATGTGTATTTAAGGTGACGTCTACGCGATTATAAACATTAAACCATTCCGGATGGTGGTTCATTTTTTCCGCCAGCAACGCCGAACGGTTCATGAAGGCCCAGGCTTGGCTGAAATCTTTAAACCGGAATGATTTGGCGATGGACAAACCGTTATCGGCCAAAGTCCAGCCCTGTAACGCAGCCATTCCTTTTGTCACTTCATCTGGCGTCAGCTTCTGAGGCATTGTGATACCCTTCTTTTCATCGTACATTGCTAAATAGAATCAAATCATTCTGATCTGACATGGGTATTGATAAGAGGTCAAGAACCGTGGAACGCAAAGACATTGTTATGAATTTTTCCGTTCCTCCCAGCCCGGAGGATCTGAAATCTATTGCCCAAACGATTTATGAAAGCCTGCCTGAGGAGATCCTCGAACTCTGCGATGATGTTACCATCCGTGTGGAAGAAATCGCCGACGAAATCATCGAAAGCGAGTTGGAGCTCGAAGATCCGTTCGAACTTGTCTGCCTGTATCGCAGCGGCAGCGAGATATCGCCCGGTGTCACCAAAAAAGTCGCGAATGACGACGACGTGCTGGTGATCTTTCGCCGCCCGTTGCTGGATCTGTGGTGTGAAACCACGGAAGACCTGAATTTCCTGATGCGTCAGGTGATGATTGAAGAACTGGGGCAGAATTTCGAATTCTCGGAAGACGAGATCATGGAAATGACACGCCGCCACTATCAGGGCATGTTCTAGCCCCCTTATTCCGCCAGTTTCACGCCTGCATTTTCCGCCAGAACACTTAATCGCTGCCGGAACGCCGCCAGTACATCTTTCTTCAGGCATACAATACGCAGTTCGCGCAGGGTCGGCGGATAACGGTCCAGAATCGCATTCAACGACAACCGCGCGGCACGCGCGACCGGATAAACACCCCGCCCCGTACCAATGGCGGGCACGGCCAGTGTTTCCAGCGACATGCGCCAGGCGGTTTCCATGATGGCGCGGTAACACCGCATCAGATCGCGATCTTCAGGATCGTCGCCGCGTCGCCAGATGGGGGTAATCGCGACCAGAATATGCTTCACTGGCAAATTGAACCCCGGCAGAGGGTGAACATCGCCTGCGCGTGGCCGGAAGATATTCTCGACCACGAAGTCATCCAGCCGCTCCCCCGCCGCCTCAATGATCGACCGGTTCAGGTCGCTGCGAATACTCAGGGTGGTTGGCATGGATGTGACAATGGCATCCACATCATTTTGCTGCGTGATATCGCCCTCAATCAGCCTTATTCGGCTGATGTAATCTTTATGAGGGTTGGAAGCCGGAGAAGGGTCTGGTAGAGATTCAGTCATGATCAGAACAGCACTATACTCTTTCCTTTTGCTTTTGGCAGCCGCCAACCCGGCACATGCCGAAATTCTCTACGGCCTTGCCATGAACGGTACGCCTAAATACAGCGTATCATCAACTCATTTAGACTATGTAAATCCGGAAGCCCCCAAACAGGGCGTATTGGTGCAATCAGGCCCCGGTACGTTCACGACGCTTAACCCGTTCAGCATCAAGGGCGTGGCCGTGCAAGGCCTCAGCCTCGTCCATGACCGCCTGATGCAACGCGTCTGGGATGAACCCTTTACCCTGTACCCGCTGATTGCCGAGAAAGTTGACGTTCCGGCTGATCGGTCCTCGATCACGTTCTTTCTCAATCCCAAGGCCAGATTTCAGGATGGCGCGCCCATCACTGCCGACGATGTGCTCTATACGTTCAACACGCTGAAAGAATTTGGCCGTCCCAATATGCGCCGCGTGTACAGTCTGGTAAAATCTGTCGAGAGACGTGACGACCTCACCGTGCATTTTGCGCTGGGCGACGGATACGACCGTGAAACCATCATGATCCTCGCCATGATGCCTGTGCTGTCAAAAGCATGGTGGAGCACACGCACATTTGATGCCACCACACTCGAAATCCCGAACAGCAACGGCCCTTATAAAATTGCCAGCATCGATGTTCCGCGTAAAATCATATATGAGCGCGACAAGAATTACTGGGCTGCCGAT
>JAMHVA010000085.1:0-2234 GCA_035904625.1 Alphaproteobacteria bacterium
TACGGCAAAGCCCTGAAAAAGATCGACGCCAATGTTGGCAGTATGCTGAACGGCAAGGACGAAGTGACGATCCAGCCGGGCGAAGCCCATCGTCTGCTCGGCGGCAATCTCGCCAGACTGCGCGTAAAGCCGACAATTGTGACCGTTGAGAAAAAAGTCGCTGAATTCATTCCGGTTCCGGTGGCGGCTCCGGCTCCTGCGGCTGAAGGCGGCTGCAAGGTTGAAGTTCACCTGCATCACTACAACACAGCTGCCGCCGCGCGCTCGGCTGGCAAAAAAATCAGCACACCGGCACCCGTAGTCCAGCAAGGCTGCGAACGTGCAGTCGCTGACGCCCTGGAAAAGGCAAAAGCCGCTACGCCGGGAACACCGAAACCGTAAGCTTTGAAATATCGATCTGAAAAACCCGGATCTCGAAGGAAGTCCGGGTTTTTTCTTACCTGTTTTTATTGACATAACAATGAGGCCTAGGGTATTATCCCCTCCATAAAAAACAAGAGCGTCCCTTAAGATAAGGTGTGTCCCTATGAAGCATGAGTCCCTGTTTAACCGTGCGGCCCTTGGCATTGCGACACTCGTGCTGGCAGGTTGCCAGACTCTCCAGAAACCGAATACGGATACCTGCATGCAGGAGCGCAGTATGCGGGCGCTTCTCTTCAACACAGGCGGAACAACGTATAATACGGACTGTAACGACGGGCGGACCGCCTATGCGCTATTGAAACGCTCAGGCGACCCGGTAGGAAACGCGCTGGGCTTCCTGCTGTATATGGATCAGAACAAAGCCGCCAAAGAAATGCTCGAAGCTCGTATGGGCGGGAAAGAAAAAGTAAAAGTGGAACCTGAAACCGTCGCCGGACTTCTGTTGTCCGGTGATGAAACCAGCCGTTATGTCGGATTCCAGATTTATGCCGCATCGCCCGAAGAAGCGCGCAAGAATGTGAACACAATTCTGATCGCTGAGAAGGCCGATCCGAAAGCCATTCTGTCTCTCGACCTGTCCCGCGAACGTTCAACAGCGATGGCATGGGCACGTGAACACGCCCTCGCCCCGGCGGACACCCCTGCCACAGTCGCACGCCTGAGACGCGATGATTGCACAAAAATCCGCACCACCAACGGCGTGACATGGTCGTGCCCGAAGCCGGCGGCCCCCGCATCGCAATAAAAACAACACGAAGCCGACGGGAACCAAGCCTGACATGTCGCTTGTTCACACCCCGGGACTGTGACCGTCGCCCCCTTAATCTATGACGCCTTGAAGACATTCCGCAATGGCCCCATCCCACTGCAAAAATTCTTAAAATATAATGAATTTACAAACTCTTAATGCATACTCGCCTATGCCGAAGAGTTAGAAGAAAGGGGGTCGTTCCTGTTACAATAAAAGGTGATGGAGCAGGAGGGGATTTCTGTGCTCGAGCGCTTTTTCTTACTGGGCGACATGCCCCATAACGTGGAGACGGGCACCTACATTCTGCCGCTCGTTCTTCTTTCTTACGTGATTGCATCCTTCGGATCTTTTACAGGCCTGATGCTCGCGACCGATATTTTCCAGGCTAAAACAAAAAAGTTAAAAGACCTTTTGCATTGGGGCGGCGCTTTTGCGCTCGGCGCCGGCATATGGTCCATGCATTTCATTGGCATGCTTTCCTATCACATGGATATGAAGCTGTCGTATGATGCCCCGCTGACGATCTTGTCGATGATGATCGCGATCATTGTGGCTTACTGTGCTTTATGGATTACCCGCATCTCAAAACCCAGAATCGTCCACTTCTTCTACGGAAGTATTCTTCTCGGCCTCGCCATATGCGGTATGCACTACGTGGGCATGGCCGCCATGGTCATGGACGCACAAATTCTTTATAGACCCGGGTTATTCAGCCTGTCAGTTCTGATAGCCGTAACAGCTTCCGGGGCCGCCCTTCTCATTATTTTTACCCTGATACGGCACAGCGGCAGCAGCAAGATGATCTGGCTATCTCTGGCAGCGCTCATTATGGGTGCCGCGATTTTCGGCATGCATTACACAGGCATGGCAGCCGCTGTTATGATTCCATTCGCAGATTGCAGATACGATCCACAGCAAACCTTTGAAGCTCTCGCACTCGCCCTCGGTGCCATCACCAGTATAGTATTGGGAATAGCGTTGATGCTGGCGCTCCACAACCGGGAACGCATAGCAGACAGTGACATCAGAAAACACGACGCCTTTCCAGCCAAATTACTGG
>JAMHVA010000086.1:0-3083 GCA_035904625.1 Alphaproteobacteria bacterium
CCAAGACGCAATTCCTGTTTCAACCAGATCATACTGTTCACGCGGAACATAGGTCCGCCCCTCAATCTTGTAGGGATTGCCAACCTTGAAGGTACCCTGTTGCGTCGGGGTCCCCAGCGTGCCGCCAAATTCCTTCCCCATCTCGGCGGCGTATTGTACTTCCGTACAACCCGCGACCAGAAGCACAGAAAACATCAAAACCGTCAGACGTAACATCACAAAAAACCTTATGGGTTATACGCAGCCGGTGCTGCCGATTGAGAAGGGTGGCCTATCCTGTCCATCATCATGGCCACAGTCAAAGCATATTTATACGATTTGTTATATTCCATGATCGTGCGAAAATTATCGTAGACCATATAAACAGGCCCCTTCAGAACACCGTTCGATGGCTTGAAGTCAGGCGCGATGATCATCGCCTTCATTGTCTCGTCATCAGGGAAATGATCGCCCTCCGGCAGCCGCACGCCCAGTTCCGCCCATTGGCGCGGCGTCTTGTTGATCTGGCCGTCCAGCCTGTCTGTCAGCAATGACAGGTCGAACCCTTCAGGCAGTTTGACTTCACGCCCCCACCGCTCCCCGGGCTTCCAGCCCTTTTCCCTTAAATAATGCGCCGTCGATGCAAATACATCGGCAAGGTTATTCCACAGATCGACCTTGCCATCGCCTGATGCATCGACACCGTACTTACGCAGGCTGGATGGCATGAACTGCGTGTGACCGATCGCCCCCGCCCACGAGCCAAACCCGGTAACAATTTCATTATACCCTTGATCGACGAGCATCAGGGCCTGCACAGCCTCTTCCCTGAACATGGCCCGGCGCTCACGCGCCTTTGGCGTATCACCCTCGACATCGCGCACAAGCGTCAGCAGAGCCGGAATGACTTTCTTGTCACCGGCGATATCACCAAAATTCGTCTCGATACTCCAGATCGCAAGGATCAGACTGTCCGGCACGCCATACAAATCCTGCGCCTTCCGCAACTCGGCGGCATGCTCATGGCCCAAACGCTTGGCACGGGTAATCGCCGACGGTGTGGCGCGCGTATTGTAATATTGGGAGAAAGTAATCTCCCGGCGTTTTTCGGGCTGGCTGGTTTCGTGTTTCTTGATTGACGAAATAGGCTGCACCCCATCGAGCGCCCGGCTGAGGGTCCGTTCCGAAACCCCGCGAGAGGCCGCTTCTGTGCGAACCTCACGCACGATCTGTTCGAACGCATCACTCGCGAAAGCGTTATACGGATGCAAAATGAACGGCAGCGATGCCAAGGTAATCAAGGCCTTACGTCTTGTTGCCTGCATGAGTATCAATCCCTGTTTTTTGATTTTATTCATCTTACCCAACCACACTATTCCCGAAAAGTCCAAAGTACCCGGCTTATAATTTCTCGCGCACGCGATAAGCGATCTGCCCAATCAATTCGCGGACCGCCAGATGGCTACGATAGAAGTTACCCAATATATCCAGATCATGCGGCACCATATCAAACTTGCCGTTCGTGCGATAATCCGTGGGCCACGCAGTCACATTCTTCCATCCCGTGGCTTGAAAAATATACATCGCACGGGGCATATGGTACGCCGAGGTCACCAATATCCATTTGTCATCCGGGCCCGGACTGAATTTCTCACGGCTGTATATTGCGTTCTGCCATGTGTTGCGGGATTTGTCTTCATACTGCGCCCGGCTGGCGATATCCGGATAATCTTTCAGGAACAACGCAGTCACAACCGCTTCCGTATTCTTGTTTTCAATCCACAGCGCACTGCCGCCGCTGAATATCGGTTTGGCATCCGGGTATTGTCGCGCCAGCCTGACACCATCAAGCAATCGCTCAACCCCGTCATTGATTACAGGAATGCCCCGCACACTCGACACAGACGGATCTACAGCGCCCCCCAGTACGATAATCCCCGTCACATCATCCGGCATTTCTTGTGGGCGGCTATATTGTCCTTCTACATACGCGAGCAAATTTGTACCCGTCGGCAGAACGCCAAAAACCAGCAGGATCAAAATCGCCGTGCTAAAAAAAAGACCGAACATACGCCACGACTCTTTCAGCCGCGCCAGAAACGCAATCCCCAGACACAGCGCCATCAGGTTGGCAGGCGCAACCAGAACCCAGAAAACTTTGGAAAGAGTATAAAAATCAACAGGCGGCATCAGGACCCCGTAACCAGCGGCAAGCCCTTGGCGGCCCACCCCGTGATGCTGCCCGTCATGCATGCCGCCGCACGGCCAGACTGCTGGCTGAAATACTGACACGCATTCATTGCCCGTCCGCCGATCTTGCAGAAGAAGATAATCTCCTTATCGCCCGCCGCCGCCAGAATGTCATCCGTGCTGAAAGCCGACAGGGGCACATTCACAGCCCCCTCAATCGCCGCGACAACCAGCTCTTCAGGCTCCCGTACATCAATCAGCACCGCCCGCCCCGAAGCGGCCATCTCCTGCGCCTCTTCCGGCGTGATGTGCGGTATCTCATTCGTGGCTTGCATAACGGCGTCTCCTTGGGTAAAACCTTGCGTCAGACAGCGGGGCGGGTCAACCCTCTCCCTAAAGTTAAGGCAAAACATCAACAAAATATTTTAATTTGTTGATTTTGTTTATAAATAATTGGTTTGGATGAGTGGCAGAGTGGTTGAATGCAACGGTCTTGAAAACCAATCGACCCTATTTTCACCTCTATTTTTCCTTTAAAATCAATTACTTATCAATCTTAACCTTTCCGGTTTATACTTACACAAGTGTTACACACTTTCTGACACAGAAAGGGGGCGCTTGATGGTCACAGAAACCCATTCTTTGATGGACGGCAAAGTCCACGTTTATAGACGTGGCGGCAGCCGCTATTGGCAATGCTCCACCTACATGAACGGACGTAACCACCGCAAATCCACCAAGCATGAAAGCCTCGCCATGGCGATGGATTATGCGCGGGAGTGGTATATGTCCGTCTATGTCGATTCCAGACGCTTTCAGGAAAGCGGCCTTACCCAAAGCCTGCTGCATAAAGCAGCCCCTCAGCACAGAATGGAAGAAGCAGCGCATTATAATAATGCGCACCATTCACCCTA
>JAMHVA010000087.1:0-3296 GCA_035904625.1 Alphaproteobacteria bacterium
AATCGCTAATCACCGGCGGAACGGATTTGAGTGCCCATTCATACATGTCTTCGGCCAGTCCGACAGGCATGTCATAGCGCACACCGCCCGGACGGAAATAGTTCGCGTGCAAACGGGCGCCGCAAACACGGTCGTAGAATTCCATTCCCTTCTCACGCTCTTCAAAGCCCCACAACGCCGGCGTAATCGCACCAACATCAAGGGCAAACGTCGTGATATTCAGAAGATGGTTCAGAACACGCGTCATCTCGGAAAACAGAACGCGGATATATTGCGCACGCGGCGGCGCCTTGATCCCCAGCAGGTTCTCAACCGCCAGAGCAAACGCATGCTCCTGATTCATCGGCGCAACATAATCGAGACGATCAAAATAAGGCGTCGCCTGCGTGTAGGTCTTGTATTCGATCAGTTTCTCGGTGCCACGGTGCAGCAGGCCGATATGCGGGTCCGCGCGCTCAACAACCTCGCCATCCAGTTCCAGCACCAGACGCAGCACGCCGTGTGCCGCCGGGTGTTGCGGTCCGAAGTTCATCGTATACGGCTTGATGTGGGTTTCCTGCCCCATATCCAGATAATCGGTCTTGGGAAGAGTCTGACTCATGATGCCTTTTTCTCCTTGGTCGCGGCGACGCGGGTATCAACCCAGCCGCGCACAGGCTTGGTCGCCTTTTCATCACCCGGAAGCTGGACGTCTGTCATCCCTTCCCATGGCGACATGAAATCGAATGTGCGGAAATCTTGTTGCAGTTTTACAGGCTCGTAAACCACGCGCTTGAGTTCATCATCCCAACGCACCTCGACATATCCGGTCAAGGGAAAGTCTTTACGCAACGGGTGACCTTCAAAACCATAATCGGTCAGAATACGGCGCAGGTCAGGATGGTTGCTGAAATAAATACCGAACATGTCCCATGCTTCACGCTCAAACCAGTTGGCAGAGCTAAAAACAGGAACCGCCGAAGGAACCGGCGTATATTCATCCGTCGCAACTTTCACGCGGATACGCGCATTCTGGGTCAGCGACAGCAAGTGATAGACAACATCAAAGCGCTCGGCGCGTTCGGGATAATCAACGCCGCAAACATCGATCAGCACCTTGAACGCGCATTCACGATCATCACGGAGAAACTGAAGAACGTCGAGGATCGCTTCGCGCTTCACGTAAAGGGTCAACTCGCCCTTCACCGTTTCGTGGCGAAGGATAGCCCCTTCAAGGTTTTCGGCGACATGATCAGCCAGATCGTTCAGAGCATCATCAGACATGGTTATCTCGCAATCCTGGTATCTTCACGCTGGATTTTCTTCTGCAATTGCAGCAACCCGTACACAAGCGCCTCAGCCGTAGGCGGGCATCCCGGGATATAGATATCGACCGGCACTATACGATCACAACCGCGAACGACGGAATAGGAATAGTGGTAGTACCCACCACCATTAGCGCACGACCCCATTGAAATCACCCAACGTGGCTCCGGCATCTGGTCATAAACGCGGCGCAACGCCGGTGCCATCTTGTTCGTCAGCGTACCCGCCACGATCATCACGTCGGACTGGCGCGGGCTGGGGCGCGGAATAATACCGAAACGGTCAAGGTCATAACGCGACATGTAGGAATGGATCATCTCCACCGCGCAACACGCCAGACCAAACGTCATCGGCCAGATCGACCCCGTGCGCGCCCAGTCGAACAACGCATCGGCCCCGGTCAGAAGGAAGCCCTTCTCGTTCAGATGTTTCGAAATGGCCGCGGGCACAACATCCTGTGTCGCCGCTGGTGGCAGCGGCAAACCGGTCATTGTTGTGGCGGGTGCCTGTACGACTTTACGCTCATGGGACATATCAGATTGATCCTGTTTCTCTGCTGTACTTACGGACGAGACTCCGAAATTTCTTCATAAATCCTGTATTTTCCATCATGACCCGCCATCACCAGAAGCGATATGGGGCTCTCGTATTTTTTAAGCTCCGAAAATCGTATGGCCCTGATCCTGACAGCCCCATTTTCTTCGGTGTATACAACATCGGAGTAGATGTTGCTGTCTCCTCTGGCCTTGGCTATCGGCAATGCCGCCCTGACCAGCCGCTTGTAATCGATTCCCTTAATAACCATCTCTTTGGACTGCCCGTCAGGGTAATAACGTGTATTCTTGATATACGCTTCCTCGGAATACAAATCAGCCATAGCCGGGTCGAATGCCTTCTCAAGCGCCGCATAACGCCCGAAAAAAATCTGGGCATCATCAATGGCGCCAGCATTCGCAATTCCCGGCATCATCAAAGCCAGAACAAGAAAAACTCTGAGGGTCCAGACGGTCATCATTCCCAGTCCAGCGCTCCCTTTTTCCATTCATAGATAAAACCGACAGTGAGAATCCCAAGAAAAACAACCATCGACCAGAATCCAAACAATCCGATATCACCCAGGGAAATCGCCCACGGGAACAGGAACGCCACTTCAAGGTCGAAAATAATGAACAGGATGGCGACGAGATAGAAACGTACGTCAAATTTGCTGCGTGCATCGTCAAAAGCATCAAAACCGCATTCGTAAGCCGCCAGCTTGTTGGCATCCGGACGGCGCCAACTGACCAGTTGTGATGCAATCACCAGCAACAGCCCGAAGCCGAGGGCGATCCCGACGAATAACAGGATAGGGAAATAGTTTTGCAGCAAGTCTGAAGGAGCCATGAGAGAAGCCTTCCGGGCAGGTAACGCGTTATAACGGCTTAGGAATACAACATATGCGCCCGGTTTGAAAGCCTCTTGGCCAGGTCATTTTTATTTCCCGTAATATTTTGCCGTTTAAGAAACGAGGCATAGAACCTTCCTCAACAGCGCAATAAAAAAAGGATGCCGAAGCATCCTTTTATGACCGCTGAAATGGCGCGAGCGACGGGACTTGAACCCGCGACCTCCTGCGTGACAGGCAATATTTTTGTGATGAATCTCTTAGTGTTGCAACGGGGTCGCCACAGATTTGCCACAGGATTTGTCGCGCATGACGGAAAGAAGCCCTGGGCGCTTCTCCTTCTGGTGTTCGACGCGCTCGATGAGATGCCCGTAGACATTCAGAGTCGTTTGGATTTTCTCGTGACCCATGAGGTACTGAATTCTCTTCAGATTGACCCGTTGCTCAATCAGCATCGATGCATAGAAGTGCCGGAGGTCGTACGGACTGTACTTTGGCTTGGCGATCTGCTCGCCGCCTTCTTCCACCATTGTCATGAGACCAGCCTCTTCGCAAGCTGCATAGAAACCTCGCTTGCGCCAGTTGTCTGTGCTTTGCCAATGGCCGG
>JAMHVA010000088.1:0-6687 GCA_035904625.1 Alphaproteobacteria bacterium
GTTGTTGCGTCAGTATCTTCAGGGACAGATAATCCGTATAACGGCGCATGGGCGAATTGAGATGCACATACGGCAGGCTTTGTTCCGTGATCATCTGCACCAGTTTGTGGCAGGCCTGATTACACGCCAGTTCATATTCAAAATTGGGGCTGACACGGGTCGGGATAATATGCGCGGATTGATCCTTATAAGGCACCACAGCGCCCTTTGTGCGCAGAAAATCAGTGGCCACCTGATTTGTCAGGCGCATGACTTCATGGACCATCAGGCGGCCATCTTCCATATCGCCTTGGTATCGTCCGAAGAAAACCTCATTCACCGTGCCTTGCGCATCAATGCCGCGATCAAAAATAACAGCCAGATCGCGGTTTCTTTTCAGGTACAGACCTTGCGCCAAAGCACGCCACTCGCGCTGTTTTTGTTCATCGAAATCAGGATATTTTCTAAAAGACCCGTCATGATGCGCCCCCTTGCTTTCAAAGACCGTGCGGGAAATCTTGTATTTTTGCACGTTCAGATGTTCATCAAGAAAAATCGTGAAGGTAACCGCGGGCCGCCGCTTCCCTTCGCTCAGGCTGACATATTTATCCAGAAACTTGACCGGCCAAATGCGGTCAATGCCGCTTCCCCTGACAAATTCTTCTTTCATCTTTGCCCGCGCCACACCCTCAAGACGGCTGCCGTGGGGAATAATCGCCGGAAGGTCCGCTACGCTGGTTCTGATCAGCCAGCCTTTGCCGTGACGTCCGATATGCAGGCCATCATCGATGATGTGCGTCCCCGGCGGATCGATCGTAATGCCTTCGACCACCGGGCGCGAAGACAACGCCGCCCTTACGCGCTCATGCGGGCTGAAATCTATATTCTCAATCTGGGTTTGATCGGCACGGGCCTGATGGTGACCGTTGCCGCCTGATTTTGCTTTATCTCTCATTTTCCTGCCTGCTCATCAAGAGAGTAATATGTCAATATCAGGAGCGCAATCTTTTTATAGAATTTGCCTATCTGGTTCAAAAAGAATAGAAAACCTCTCATGACTGGTACAGATAAATCCATTCCGCTGGAAACCCAGCCCGGCCCCGTGGTGATCCTTGTCGATCCGCAGATGGGCGAAAATATCGGCGCCGCCGCCCGGGCGATGCTGAATTGTGGCGTGACCGAATTGCGCCTTGTGAACCCGCGCGATGGCTGGCCGAACGAACGCGCTCACGCCATGTCATCGGGCGCGCTGGATCGCATGCCACCGGTACAGGTTTTTAGCAGCACCGCAGAGGCAATCGCCGACCTGCATTACGTGTATGCCACAACCGCCCGCCCGCGCGATATGGTGAAGGATGTCTTCACCCCCCGCGCTGCTGCCGACGATATGCGCCGCCGTCACAATCAGGGCGAACGCATCGGCCTGCTATATGGCGCGGAACGCATGGGCCTGACCAACGAAGATATCGCACTTGCAAGCGCTGTCATTACGATCCCGCTCAACCCAGGCTTTTCTTCACTGAATCTGGGACAGGCGGTTTTGCTGACATGCTATGAATGGATGATGACCGGCGACAGCACGCCAGCGGAACAGTTGATCACAGGCGACATGCCATCCGCCACACAAGGCGACATGAATGCGCTGTATCAGCGTCTGGAATCAGAACTAGAAGAACGTCGTTTCTTCCGTGCGCCGGAAATGAAGCCCACCGTTATCCGCAATTTGCGCGCCATGCTGGTGCGTACACGCATGACGCAACAGGAAGTGAATACCTTTCACGGCATCATCAGCGCCCTGACAGGCAAGAAGCTGCAAGGCTGACGTCTTGAATCAGCGGGGGCGCCTCTGGAAGGGAACGACGGTCGTGGCATGCTGGCGCTCAATATCCCTCGCCAGAACCTGCACGCGCTCACGAATATCTTTCATCTCTTTAATCGCGGCGTTTACGACATGAATATTCGGGTTTGACAGCACTGTGTCATTCTCGGCATCCGCCAGACTAATCAGTTTTTCAAGATCGCCCTGCCAGCAGCACCCCAGAATTTCACCGTCATCATTGGCGATGACAGCCTCGACCGAATATCCCGCACAACCGGAAATTTCCAGCACCTGAATGGTTGGCTTTGGCTTGAAACGTCCGGCGCGGAACAATGTGGCCAGGACCTGATTGCTGATAAACGAGTTTTCACTCATGAACAGCCTCCCTGATTTATCATTATGGCATCGACCTTATTGCAATCAGGTTTTCAAGATCAATAAAATAATCAGTTGGCGGATCAGGCGATCATGGCATTCGGCGCGCGCCAGCCTTTTTGCGCCATCTGGCTCAGATCGTAATAAGAGACGTAAGAGCCGCCCCTGATGGGCTGGTACGGAATGCCTGAACGGCTGAGAGCAGATTGCACTTCGGCAGGCGCTTTCATGCCCCCGTCCCCTCCTGCGCTGCGGAAAGTCCCGGCCAGTATCCCCGCCCCGGAAACATCCCAGGGAATGTCTTCCTGTCCCAGCAGGGCGATAATGTCGGAACGTACATCGGCAATCGTTCTTTGTGTCATGATACCCTCTCGCTTATTGTATTAATGTATTATCACACTAATACAATCGCTGCAAGAAATAAGGGGGCTCTCATGAGCCCCCTTATTCAATTCAGATTCAGGCCGATTAACGGCTGTAGAATTCGATAACCAGCTGCGGCTGCATCTGGGAAGCGTACGGAACGTCTTCCAGTTTCGGCGTACGCAGGAATGTCGCCTTCAGTGCTTTCTCATCAAGCTGGATGTAGTCAGGAACTTCACGCTCTTGAGACTGAACAGAACCAATGATGAAACCCAGTTGTTTGGACTTTTCACGGATTTCGATGACATCGCCTTCTTTCACGAGGTAAGAAGAGATATGAACGCGTGTGCCGTTGACGTTGACGGGACCATGGTTCACCAGCTGACGTGCTGCGAACACTGTGATCGCCAGTTTCGCACGGTAGCAAACAGCATCCAGACGGCGCTCGAGCAGGCCGATCAGGTTCTGACCGTTATCGCCACGAAGACGCATCGCTTCTGCGTAGTATTTGCGGAATTGTTTTTCACCGATGTTGCCGTAGTAACCTTTAATCTTTTGCTTGGCAGCCAGCTGCGTACCATAGTCGGACAGTTTGCCGCGGTTTGCACCGTGTTGGCCGGGCTTTGTCTGGCGGGTGTTATACGGGGACTTCGGACGGCCCCACAGGTTACAGTTCAGGCGACGGTCAATTTTATACTTCGCCACCGGGCGTTTTTTCTCACTCATTTTTTCTTCCTTTTCAACAAATTGTCCCGATATTCAAATGTATTGGCGTAACAAAAGTAAGTTCACGTCAACGGGGGTGAAACCACCCCTCTTTTCGGGAATGGCCGGAATATAAGGGTTTTCAGGAATTTGTCAAATAAATCATTGAGATACCGCGCCCCAAACAATAAAGACTGATCAGGATAATCAGTGCACGGCTTAACATCTTGAAATGATTATCATTTATTTTATGCAGAATAGGTGCCGCCGCCGTTGTCCCGGCAATCGCCGCCGCCATAAATGCCAGCATCCAGAGCGGGCTTAACCCTTCCGGCCATCCTTCCCGCCCCGTCAGCAGCGGAATCAGACTGCCGAAATAGATCAGCCGCACCATATGCATGACAGTCTGCGTCATCGCCTTGGTCGCGACGATCTGGTGACGGGTCAGCGGCGCATTATTATAGAGCAGGTCGAGCAAAGGCCCGACCACCCCACCCGTCATCTGGATAAAGGTCAGCACCATCGCCGTCACAAATGTCTGCCAGCGGTTCATGATGCTTAAAGTGATAAATCGTTGCGCCGCCATCGCCAGCAACGGCACGGAACCGACAACGATCAGCGCCACAGCCTTGTCCGGTACATACTCGACAAAACTGATCAACGTGACGCCAGCGACAATCCCCAGCCCATAAAACGGCGTTACGTGCCAGACAATGTGGCGTCGCCACAACGTCGCGCGCCAGCCGTTGGAAACCAGCTGGATCGCCGCATGCATCACCATGGCCGACGCCACCGGCAGCAGGCTCAGCAGCAGCGCCATCATGATAATGCCGCCCGCCATGCCGAAAATGCCCGACAGCATGGAGGTCAGGAACGTAGAGACGATAATCAGGAGAATAACGGGCGTCGACATGCGGCCACGTTAACAGATTTATCGCCCGCCCCCAACCAGCCGGATTGATTTTTATTGACAGAATTTGGGAATAACAGGTATCTAGCGCCTCTTTTCCTGAAGTAACGAGTAGAGGGTACAATAATGAAATCACCAACCGCAGCCTGCCTGAAAACCACATTCCGTGACATTTCCGAAGGTAAACTGAACGGCAACCATTTCGGCCAAATGATCCAGAGCGCCATCCGCCTGGGCCTGACATCCAAACAAGACGTCGCCGCCATTCTTGGCGTCCAGCCTGCTCATGTCTACACAAAGGCAGACAGCCTGAAGCCTGCCGAAGTTCAGGATCTATGCAAGAAACTGGCCCTGTAAGGGTTAATCAGAGGCATCCGGCACGGCGGGCGCAGGATCGCGAGGGAAAACGGGCGCGAGAACCGTATCCAGAACCGGATAGCGCTGTGCCTTGATTTCAGCCTCCAGCGCTTCGATGCGGTCCTCATCCAGCGGGTGGGTCCGGAAAATACCGGGCACCATCTTCTCCACTTTCGTCTCACGATCTTTCATGATCTTGAAGAACGAGGTTGCGCCGCCACTGTGGCCATAAACGGACTGTAGCGCTTTCAGCCCCCACAGATCGGCCCGTTCTTCCGCCTTGCGTGAATAAACGAGGCTGGTCAGGTGGGAAATATTCGACACCATGCGTCCGGCTATATCACTCTGCCCGGTGATAGCGACGGCAATCAGGATACCGGCAATCCCCGTCCCCATGCTGCGTAAATGATCGCGGTTGGCAAAATGGCCGATCTCATGCCCCAGCACAAACATCAGGCTGTTTTCGTCTTTCAGCGCATCCATCAGCGCTGTCGTCATGACGATGTTGCCCCCGGGCAGCGCATAGGCATTGATATCTTCGCTGTCCTTTATATGAACCTTGAATTCATACCCCTCCGGCTTGGCGCTGGCCGGTATCTTGTCCATCAGGGTTTGCAAGTAAGCTTGTCTGGCTTTCAACTTGTCGGACAAGGGCTGCTCGGCGACCTCTGAAATCGGCAGATGATCCCACAGCCATTTTTCATTGCTGATAGAGATATGCGGCAACGCCAGTTCGAATACGAACCCGATTGATACATACAGGGCAACGATCAGCGCGATACATCCCCCGACCAGCCGCGCGACTTCCTTCAGCGGATGAATTTTGGTGACATTGACGCTATCGTCAAACTCTGTCGGAACGTACGGGCTCATTTTGCCAGATAGATCGCCGTGCCATAGGCATTGATTTCAACAACGCCGGGCTTGATCTCGTTGGTGCAGATGCGCGTCTGCACCACCATGTCAGCACCGGCGGCGGATTCCCGCATCCGCAAAACAGCCTCACGACGGGCACGGTCCAGCAACCCCTCATACGTGGTCAGTGGCCCGCCGAACCATGACCGTAACCCGGCCACGAACATTTTGAAGTAATCAGCACCGATCACGCACGACCCCGTCACCAGCGTGATCTTCTTGCAGCGCGTATCGGGGGTCAGCGTGAAATCATCCGTCGTGTGCGGTTGCTGCATGATCAGCTTTTCGCGCTCGATAATCCGGCGAAAATGGTTTTTCTCGATTGAGCTGCCGATCACATACACGGCGCCCAAGAATATCAGGAAGACGATCAGATCCATGAACGGTTACTCGACCTTGACCGCCGTGCCATAGGCGAACACTTCCGCCGCCCCCACCGTGACCGAACTGGTCGCTAGACGGATATTGATGACGGCGTTCGCACCTTTGCCCTTGGCCTGCGCCACCATGCGCTTGATCGCTTCATTGCGAGATTCATTCAACAGCTCGGTATAACCCTTCAACTCGCCCCCGAACAAATTCTTGAGGCCCGCCATGAAATCCCGCCCGGCATGCTTGGACCGTACAGTACTGCCCGTCACAACGCCGTAATGGGAAACGATGGTTTTACCGGGAACGGTTTCCAGTGTGCTGAGGATCATGATGGCTCCGAAAAGGATAGAAATATAAGGAATGAAATAAGAGGACGGCAGGCAGAGCGCCTGAGCAGAATTGTAATTCTTTACCCAAATTCGGTCAACGGGTGAGAAATGGCGGAAAAAGAAGATACTCAGTCTCCCTTTTGGCTAATACACGCCCTCTAATTTCCTACAGGCTTGCCGTCAAACTCTATATTGTGTGCGACATGCTTACCACTGGACTCCATATTTATATGAGGACCACTAGCATCAAAAAACACAGCTATCGCCAACATGACGACAATCAAACCAAATAAAATGGCAAAAATTCTTTCTGATTTTTTCTTCTTACTTTTATCTTCAGACATTCACTAAACCTCACATAGAAAAAATTAACTTTGAATCAATATTATTTATCCTTCTTTTCTCTTACTAATTCAAACTCATCCCAAGGCCAGCCGCCCGCTTCATTTTCAAAGTAAAGATAAACACCATCTTTTATTCTTTTGATCTCTATCTCTTGACCAATTTTAACTCCAAAAGCTTCAATATCTTGGTACCAACCGCGAGTCCTATCGCTTGGACAA